>JBAXKR010000050.1:0-7025 GCA_037135235.1 bacterium
TTTAAAAACTGAAGATAAAGCATATTTTGAATATGATGGTAATAGGATTGAAGTTAAACAAAGAGAATATTTATCAGAATCTAATTTGGTTGGAATAGTTACTAGAGAAAGCTTAAGTTCAAGTTCAGTAATGTTTCTAAGAGTTAGAAAACCAGATTATCTTGGAGATACTATGTGGATATTTAAGCATGGAAAGACAGAAGTAAAAGCAATAATTACTGATAAAGATTTTTTAAATGATTTTCATGATAGAAAAATAAAGGTACAACCTGGAGACTCTATTAAATGTGAAGTAAAAGTGGTAAGTAAATATGATTTTAATAGTGATCTTTTATCTGCTGAATATGAAGTAACTAAAGTTCTTGAAGTAATTCCTCCTGAAAATAGTACTCAAATGAAAATCAAAGATATTATCTAGTTGTATTAACACTAAACCCGTCGAATTCGACGGGTTTCTTAATATACATATTTTCTACTTATCCCCAAAGTATTTTCTATCTTTAAGTTTATCTGGAAAGCATTGTTGTTTAGATTTCCCATTTGGAAGATCTGGATCATATTCATATCCTTTTCCATACTCAAGTTCCTTCATAAGTTTTGTAGGAGCGTTTCTAAGGTGCATTGGAACTGGAAGATTACCATAGTTTTTTATATCTTCCTTCGCAAGATTTGCAGCAACATATGCCCTATTATCTTTTGGTGAATTAGCAAGATATTCTGCAAGTTGAATAAGTGCAGTATTACATTCAGGAATACCTAAGTTTTGACATGCTTGGAATACTTGGTTAGCAAGAAGAAGAGCATTTGGATTAGCGTTTCCAATATCTTCTGATGCAAATCTTAATAGTCTTCTAGCAATATATAGAGGATCTTCTCCTGCTTCAAGCATTCTTGTAACCCAATATACTCCAGATGATGGATTACTTGACCTTAGACTCTTATGCATCGCTGATATTATATTGTAATGTTCTTCACCATTCTTATCGTACCTTAAAAACTTTTGAGCTGCTTGTTCTAACTCTTCTTTTGTAATCTTTTTTGATATTTGAGATGCAATCTCAATTGTATTAAGTGCAAACCTAATATCTCCATTAGATATTTCAGCTAGGTAATCAATGTCTGAATCTTTAACTTTAATCTTTAGTAATTTAACTCCCCTTTCAAGTGCAATTTTAATATTTTCTTTTGTATGAGATTCAAATACAAATACACGAGATCTAGAAAGTAGTGGAGATATTACTGTAAAGGATGGATTTTCTGTAGTTGCTCCAATTAAGGTTATGACTCCTGTTTCTACGTATGGTAAAAGTGCATCTTGTTGTGCCTTGCTCCATCTATGAATCTCATCAATAAATAGAATTGTAACAATTTTATTTTCTCTATTCTTTTCTGCTATCTCTATTATTTCCTTAAGCTTTTCTTTCCCATCAATTACAGCTGATATCTTTTCAAAATCTGCCTTAATTGTATTTGCAATTATATTTGCTAAAGTTGTTTTTCCGGATGCTGGAGGTCCCCAAAATATCATACTAGTTATTCTTCCACCTTCAATCATTTTACGAATTGGACCAGCTTTCCCAACAAGTTTTTCTTGTCCTAAGAAGTCTTCAAGTTTTTGTGGCCTAAGTATTGATGCTAGTGGTTCCATAACCGAATTATATCAAAAAGTCCCGATCATTCGGGACTTCTTGTAATTCCTTTTAAATTATCAAACTTATGCTGTTACTGATCCTCCTGTATTTGAAGATACGTAAGTTTGTGATGCTACTGAGTTCTTTCTTTTAAGTAGAGGATACATTATCCAACCAACTACTCCCATATTAAGAATACCTAATACTAATGTTAGTAAAAACCATAAACCTGCATTTTCAATGTTGTTATTCTTAGCATTAAAATATATTACTATTGGAACTATAATTCCGATTAATAGTAAAATACCTCCACAAATTATTATAGTTAAAAAATATGCAGTAAAAAAAGCATTAGCAGAACTAGAAGCTAATGAATCGGAACTACTGTCAAAACTACTTTGTGCTAATACTTGAATTGGAAAAGCTAGTGAACATAAAGCGAGAAAACCTGCTGTAATAAATTTTTTCATGAATTGGAAATAATAAATATTTTACAAGAAATCCCAAATTGAATTGGGACTTCTTGTAATTTTGATACAAATTAAGCTTTTGGTGCTGCTGAAACAGGTGCTCCAGTAGTTTTTTTCTTTCCAATGAATGCATAGAGTAACCAACCGATCCAACTTAAGAATAAAGATAAAAGTAACCATAATACTGGGTTTTCAACGTTATTCTTCTTTGCATTTTTGTAGATAAGAATTGCAATTACAATATCAGCTATTATCAACACACAAGCGCATACTAAAGGAAACAATGTAACTGCTCCTAATGCGCCTACTGCTGCTGTTGCATCTGCTTGACTTAGTGAGTATGTAGAATCATAACTCCAAGTGAATCCACTATCTTGTGCATGAACTGCTGCTGGGAATGCAAGTGCTGATAGTGCCATTAGCCCTGCTGTCATTACTTTCTTCATTATGAAAAGATAAAAAATAAAATAATTAATTGTCTCGTTTGTTTATTACAAAGTAAAGTAAAATTCCAATCCAAGTAATTCCTGAAATAATTCCCCATAGTTCTGGGTTTTCAACCTTATGTTTTATTGCATCTTTATATATTAAATATCCAATTAAAAATGATATTCCAAACCCAAGTATCATAGATGCTATCATAATTACTATTGGAATTATCGTAAACGCACTTATGAATGCACCAAGCCCTAAAGCATCTGCACCTGAAATAGGCATATCACTAACTAAACTGCCATAACTATAATTGAGACTATTACTAAGAGCTGAAGTTACACTTGAGGAGCTAGCTAATATTGTAAACATAAAGTACTAATTTATAATCTATCTAATAATCCTAGAATAATATTAAGTATTTTGCAAATACTTGTCAATTGCCTCTTTTACATGGTCATATGAATCCTCAAAATTAGATGAGAAGTTTGCTCCAGCTGATCTTTTATGTCCTCCTCCTCTTCCACCTTCTGCTAAGTTTCTACATATTTGACTACAATCAATATTACTATCTTCACTTGATCTCATTGAAACCCAAACAAAGTTTTTTGGTGATTGTTTTATAGTTACAATTAATTTCCAACTACTTGTATTTTGTAATTGTGTAAGAAAATAATCTTTAATTTCACTAAATTCATCAAATGATAAATGATTTTCTGATTCAAACTTTTGAGGAATCATTACAAAGTAATAACCGCTATCTTTTTCTACCTTAGTATACTCCATTAATTTAAAACAAATTTGTAAGTTGGCAAAACTCAAGAATCTAAAGTAAAAGTGATTAACATATGCAAGGTCAGCACCAGCTTCAACCATCTCTTCAAATGTTTTAATATCAGCTCTGTTATATGTCCATCTTAGATATTGTGTATCTCCCAAATAACCTGCTAAACATTGTGTCACTATTTTTTTGTTACCAGTTAATCCTAATGGTTTTACTAATTCGTCCCAAAGTAATGCTGTAGTACTTCTGTATTTACTATTTACACTAGCCAGTTTATTCTCTTCTTTTGCATTCTCTTCTGAGTGATGATCTAAAAGTACTAGGGAGTATGGAAGAGTTAGATTAAATCGTCCTACATTTCTTTTAAGTAATTGAGATTTTGAAACTCCATCAACAATTATTCCAAGGTCATACATTGTAAAATCTTTTTTCCCATCATCAAATTTATTAAAAACATATTTATCAGTTAGAAATTTGTGGTAATCATCAATTTGAAAATCACACCATATTTCAACTTCAACTTGTGGATTAATATATTTACATACTTCTGTCATTACAATTGCTGAGCTTACACAATCAAGATCGATTCTAGCAGTTGGGAATATTACTATTTTCTTTGAGTCAATTATGAGTTTTTTTAATTCTTCTAGCATTTTAGTTTGTTATAGATTGAAATAGTATTGTATCACCTTCTTTAATATCTAGCTTATCAGAAAGACCTCCATTTATCTCTAATACATACATACCAGTTGATACATAAGTTAGATCTTCTCTTATAGGAGTAGCATTTTTATATATCTTTACAACCTTTTTGTTTTTATCCATAAAGATAATATCTAAAGGAATTAAGGTGTTTTTCATCCAAAAAGATAATGGTTGTTCAAAATTAAAAACAAATAGCATTCCAGATTTTGAATCTAGTGAATCTCTATTCATAAGTCCAACTTCTTTTTTTGCACTTGTATCAGCTAACTCAATATTGAAGTTCGTTCCTTCTTGTAACTTTCCATCTCTTTGAAACTGAACTTTAGTAGGTATGTCTTTCGTTCCTGTAAAGAATTTATCTTGGGAATTTACTTCAGAGATTCTTAATATGACAGCAAGTATAATACAAAAGACAATAAATATTATTGTGAAAAAATACATTATCTTTTTCTTTTTATTTTGTTCTACCAAACTTTTTTTCGAATTCATTTAATTTAAGTTCCCAAATTATTGGTCTTCCATGAGGACAAGAATATGGATTATCTGTATGGAGAAGGTCAAGAATAAGGTGATTAATTTCTTCTTTACTTAAGTTATCTCCTCCCCTTATTGAGTGGTGACATGCCATAGTTGCAATAAGTTTATCAATCTTGTCATTCGCACTTTTTAAAGAATGATTTTCATTCTCAATTTCAGATAGTGTTTCTTTTACAATTTCTTCTATACTATCTTTAGATAATTCATTAGGTATTTTTGTTACTGCATAGTCTGATGGTCCAATTTTCTCAATCGATATTCCAAGAGATAAAAATGTTTCAAGATTTTCTTCTAGAATATTTAACTGCTTTTTATCTAGATTTAGTGAATATGGTAGTAGTAAACTTTGAGATGTAAATTCTTTGGACTTAATACTCTTATTAAGTCGATCAAATGTTATTCTTTCAGCTGCTGCATGTTGATCTATCATTTGAACTTTATCAATATATTCAACCATGATATATGTTTTAAGGAATTGCGTAGCATTAATATATGGAAGAATTGTTGATTTCTCAGCTATATCTGAAATAGCTTCCTCTTTCTTTTCACTAAATATATTCTTAGTAAAATTCATAGCTTCCCTTGTTCCACTATATCTGTTTGAGCTTGGTTCCCATGAATTTTTGATGCTTTGTTTAAATGAACTCACTGGAGCATATGTTTTTTCCCCTTGTATTTGATTTACTGTTTGCTGTTTTAATGCTTTTTCAAGTGCTGATTTAACTGCAATATTAATTGCACTAAATATCATTTGTTGATTCTCCCATTTGACTTCAAGTTTTCTTGGATGCACATTTACATCTACTTCTTTAGGATTAATACGAAGGAACAAAAAGAATACTGGAAACAGTTCATGAGGCATAAAGCCGTTATATGATTGTTGTACTGCTTTTGCAATAATATTGTCTTTAATATATCTTCCATTTACAAATATATATGTATTTTGCTTTGAATTCTTGCATGCCTTAGGATGAAGTGTATACCCTGATATATTTACTGCTGAGTCATATTTAACTTCAATTAATTCCTCCTCTTTATATCCAAATATATCATTTATTCTCTCCTTTATAGTATTTCTTGCTAGAAGTTTGTACACATTTTTTTCATCTATATTTAATTCAAAATATATATTTTCATATGCTATAGCTATATTCAAAAAGGCATCCATCAAATGATTCTTTTCAGTATTTTCTGATTTTAAAAACTTTCTTCTTGCAGGCACGTTATAGAAAAGATCGTGGATTGTTATTGTAGTTCCAGTGTTTTTACCTACTTCTGTTTTTTCAAAAACTTTCCCTTCACTAGTTCTGAGTTTTGTTCCAACTTTAGAATCACTAAGCTTAGTTTCCATTGTTACTTTTGAAACTGATGAGATCGATGCTAGTGCTTCTCCACGAAATCCGTAGCTCATTATTGAATAAAGATCATCAAGCTTAGTGATTTTACTTGTTGCATGTCTTTCAAATGATTTTTCAGCATCTAATTCATCCATTCCTGTCCCATTGTCTATGATTTGGATTTGTTGAATTCCCCCATTTTTGATGTTGATTATGATTCTATTTGATTTAGCATCAATACTATTCTCAACTAATTCTTTTAGTACAGACGCAGGTCTTTCTACAACCTCACCAGCTGCAATTTGATTTACTAAATTTTGTGGTAGTAAATGAATCTTTGACATAGCTCAATTATCTCCTTTGATAAGTATTTGTCAACTTTGAAGAAATATCCAAATTATTGAATTTCTGTTAATTCTTGTTTTGAAAATCCCTTAAAGAATATTTCTGGTTTGAGATCAATATTAAATTGACTCTTTGCTTCTTGCTTTATCTTTTTTATTACTTCCAAGTAGTCATTTGATGTCGCATTTCCAAGATTAACTATGAAGTTATTGGAAGTCTCACATACTTTTGCATCACCAACTTGATAACCTGAAAGCATAAGCTTATGCTCTACAAGATACCCTATACTTGGAGTAGGTAAGTTTAATCTTAATTGATCTTCTTTAGATATGTTTCTGAATACTGATCCAAGAGAGTTTCTGGGTTGAGATATCTTTCTTCTTGCCCATTCTATCGATACATATTTAGCTTTTTCTTTATCACCAACTTTAAAATTAAATGTTCCTGAAACAATTAATTCTCCAGTTTGTTGAAATCTAGATTTTTCATATCCCATTCCAAGCTCACTAATATTTATTGTTTTTACAATGCCGTTAGAATCAATGACCTCAACTTCAATTAAATATTCTGATAGTGAATGAGTTCCCCCGTGTATGTTGTTGTATATAGCTCCTCCAATTGTTCCTGGAATTCCTGCAAACCACTGAAGTCCAGTAATACCTTTGTCTATTAAATAGTTCATCGCATACGCAAGACTTACTCCACTATCTAATTTTACCTTTACATTTTCTAAAGAGCTTTCATCATAATCTAAATCTTTAAATTCAATTCCTCTAAATGTACC
>JBAXKR010000051.1:0-7021 GCA_037135235.1 bacterium
CATTTATGACTTTGTAAATTAGATGAGTGTTCGGATGAAAATTATATCTAATTGTAATATAATCGGAATATAGTTAATATTTCTTATTAATAATCAAAATGGCAAAAAAAGCAATTCTCGAATATGTTGGTGATAGGACCGAAAGTCTATATGTAGGTGAAGCCTTTTTCTATATTACCTTGTTATCTATTAAGGATGATAAGGCTAAAATAGAACTTTTTAAAAATGGGAATCCATTCTCTCTACATAATGAAAAAACTGATGAATTATCAGATATAGCTGAACTTGAAGTTGGTCAAAGTGTTGATATAGTAAATTTGGATCTAAAAACTATTGTTAGAACTATTAAATTAATAGGTATTAAAGGAGATCCAGCACCAATAAATACTAAAGTCTACGACCATATTACTAAATTATTTACTATGTTTTTAGAAACAGAAGTAATTACTAAGAATTGTTCAAAACTTGATATAGAATATGTTTATTCAAAATGTGTGCTTGATGTTGAAGATGAAAAAATAAAAGAATTAACACCAAGATATATTAATACAATAGCACTGGAAACAATGATGGATGCATATGATGCTTATATTATTTCTTGTGAATGGGCTGATTTGAAAGGAGCTTTAATTAAGAATTTGGAGGATAAGAAAGTAAATACAAAGAATATCGATTTTACCTCACTAGATTCTATAAAGTCAGTAAATGAAATTATTGGGATAGTTAATAAACAATTGGAAAAGAATAATGAAAAGTTTTGCATCGTAACAGTTGGTGATACTTATGGAACTGATCAATTCTATAATATTATTGTTGATTCAACCAATGCTTTAGAATATCAGCATTACTTTGAACAATTGTTTACATAGCTCAATATATTTCTATATATTGAATCTCTTTATTAATTCAACTCTTTTATGTCCTGACTTGTAGTAGTTGTCAAATGTTGTAAATATTTCATAACTTTCAAAGAAACTATTACTATCCAATTTGAATTCTTAAAGAAGGATGTCTATTAACTTCCTTCAATATATCTTCATTACCCTTTCTTCTTAAAAACTCATTAAATAATCTTTTGTCTGATATTTTAATTCCGATGATATCGGAAATAATTGATGTAGGAATGACATTTCCTAACCCATTCCATCTCGTAGAGTATTGAAGCATCCAAGAATCCTTGTCTAATTCTAGTCCAATATTATTTGCTAAATGTTTATCCTTGCTTCTTTCTATATAGCTTAATATTCCTCCTTTCAAATCTGTTTTAGTAGAAGTAACACTTGTGACTTCTGATCTAGTGTCAATAGGTTTTAATTCCAAATTTGTCATAACTATTCCAATAATATCCTCATTAGAATCTTTTGCTATTCTAAATGTGGGTATAACATTTGCTCCAATCCTTTTTAAAACACTATAATATATTAATTGCAATTCATATCCTTCATTATAAGCTTCTTTACTTACACTACTTGGAATTCCACTCATCTTGCTTTCATCTTGCCCAATGTATGTTTTTATTGCAACTGTATATTTTCGAGATTTTTCGCCTTTAATAAATATTACTTCAGCTTCTCTTACTATTCCAGATTCTCCTTTTCCAATAATTTCCCCAACAGATAATGTAGCTTCTATTGTTTTATTGCTCTCTATACCAATTAATTTTACAGGTATAGGGAATTTTGATTTTATCTCTGGTGATAAAACATCTCCCTTTGAAGTTTCCATAAATATTTATTTTTCTAAGATTCATTAGACAAAACTAAACAGTAAAAGAGAAATTTACTAATATTTAAGTATAGAGAAATTAAGGGAGTATCACAAATATTTGAGTATAATTATAGAGATTTTTTATCTAGCTTTGTTTCATTTATGACTTTGTAAATTAGATGAATATATGAATTTTCTAGTGTAGTAGATTTAACTAACTCCAAAGATTTTATCTTAAGTAAATCTTCTTCATTGTGTAACGATTCTCCTCCTATTAATGATTGAGTATTATTTCCTCCAATTAAGCATGGAGCTATTACAATAGATACTTCATCTATGAAACCTTGTCTTAGGAATTCTGCATTTAAAGTTCCACCTGATTGGATTGTAATTCTTTTTGCTCCAAACATCTTCTTCATCTTAGAAAACATATCACTTAAATCTACTGAATTCTCATAATAAATTATTTCAATGTTAGGATACTTTTCTTTAAGTTTATATGCTGGGTGATTCTTATTTGTTGTGACTAAGTATAGAGTCTTAACCCACTTAGCCATATATTCTGTCCCCTTATCGTCTAGGTGTGGTTTGTTATCGATAATGATAAAGTTACATTGGATCTTTTTAGGCTCAGTTGTTCTTACATTTGCACCTATTTTTGCCATAACTTTTCCACTATTAAGAGAATAGAAATCTGTAGTCTTTTCAAGATCATAATATTGTTTTACTCCTTCCTTTATTCCATGTATACGCTTAAAGTCTAAGTCAGTATCTAATGTATCCACATCTCCTGTTGATATTTTTCCATCTAAAGATGAAAGCATAAATAGCGTATTGTACGGTCTATCCATATTAAGTGATTAACAGATAAATTATTTCTTTCAATTATATCCTATATATTTTTTATTATTGCAACTTTACAAAAAATTGAATGTCTTTGCTTATAACTTTCACAAAGTGTCTATTTACAAATATATACTTCTGTGTGAGAATCCCAGAATAACCATATGGATGACTTATTAAAACAAAAATACGAAAAAGAGTTAGAGAATTATCAAGGTAGCCTTGACAAACTTCAGACAGATTTTGAGAGTAAAATTACTAAACTAAAGCAGAAGGAAAGATTCATAACTAAATACTTAATTATTTAGCAAAATATTCAGAGAGTTCTTTGTTTAGAAGTTCAATAGTTTGATTGTTAGCATTATACATTTTTACTACAGTATAGTGTCTATACTTATCAATTCCATTTCCTGATGCAACAGTTCCTGGAAACCAATCTATATTAGATTCAATTTTTTCAAGTTCATTTATCATTATTTCACTATCTATTTTAGGATACCTTTTACTAAATAGTTCAACTAATCCAAATGCAGATATATATTTTATTCCTTTACTATTAACAAAATATTTAGTTGGATCAACTTTTTGTAAATTATATATTAATGATTTTGCTTCATTAATGTTGTATGCAATTCTAATAGAATTACCTTGTCTAGATAGTTTATTTTTTGTTACTTTTCCTGATAACTCTTCTATTTTTGCAAAAACTTCATCTGTAACGCCTGAATATGAACTGCTAATTCTGGATGCTACTGCCCATTCTGCTACGTCATGTCTATAACTACTTGGTAAGACACCTCTATTTAATACTTCAAGTGTTGATAATAGTGCTTGATATTCCTTATATGTACTTGTTAAAACAGGCAATAATTTTACCTTGTCTTTTAGTGATGCTAATAGATTACTTATGATAGTCTCACTATTATCAGCGCTTCCTATTATACTTCCAAGAGGTCTATCACCTTCGTCAAGAACATCTGCTACTGTAATCGCTGGATTTTTGTTTTCATATTCGTCGACAATATCAATTGCAAATGCGATATTACCTGGTCTTGTAATACGTCCAATTCTTTGTTTTGAGAAAATAGTTGATCTTGTTGGTCTAGCACCAATCATTGCTTTTGCTCTAGTACTATCCCAACCTTCTCCCAATACTCCAATAAATGTTAATACATCTATTTCACCTTTTTCAAATTGCTCGTAAATTACTTGGCGAGTTTTTGCATCAACTCCGCTATATACGGCTTTTGCCTTTACACCTACTTTTATAAGCTCTTCAGCAAGGAATCTTGCATGCCATGCTTCACCACCTGCAATACATGAGATTATTGTCCCTATGCCATTTTGAGATAATGTCTTTGCAGTCTCAATAATAATTTTATTTCTTTTTGGATCTTCAGATAAGTACCTAATTCTACTATCAATAAAATCACCGGATTCATCATATAGGTCTGAGCCACGAATACTTATCCCACTTTTAATCCCGATAGGAACAATAGGAGCTAATAAGCCTAACCATATTGCCTCATTTAGTTCAAGTGAGTGGATTTCCCTTGAAAGATATTTTTCTAGAGTTTTCTGTTTACTCATATCTGGAGTAGCAGTAAAACCAATTAGTATTTTATCTTTAGGTAGTGAATTTATTATTTTTGCAGTTTCGGTTCCAAGTACATGATGTGCCTCATCAAGAATAATAATGTCAAAATCATTCAACATATTTTTCTGAGTTCTTACGTATTTTACATCAGTAATATGAAACATTGCTTTTTCACGACCGATATCTTTTGCTAAGTTTTCAAAGTATGCACTATTAACTGCTGTATTAATATCATCAGTTGTTAATTTTCTGTAATTATATATTTTGCTGAGTAATGTGAATGAATGATAAGTAGTAATGATAACGTCAAACTTTTTTAGTGCGTCAGATGATTTTTTTCCGTATGCAGTATCACTAAAATATGATCCAATTGTTAATTCTGGAGCAAATTTCCCATATCCCTTTTCTCCAGTTCCTCCAATTATTTGATGAACCAAATCTTTAGTTGGTGTTACTACTAATATTCTTGGTCGTCTAGCTGTAGTTTCTACGCTCAATAACGCTTTCGTTAATTCTACAAATAGTACAGTTTTACCTGTTCCAGTTGGAAGTACTACATATCCTCTTGTATTTCCTTCTTGAAAAAAATTCTTAAAGTCTTCAAAAACTTCTTTTTGATGTGGTCTTAATATTTCTGTACCAGTTTCGTTACTTAAGTATTTTGCAATACCTTTAGTAAGAATATTTGTCATGCTTTGCTCAACTTGAGATTGGTTTTGAGTTTCAAAACTATTTTCCTGCATGTGTTCTTACCAAAGTATAATTTCAGATACTAACTAACGTATTTCCTGTTATTCACTATTCTTAATTTTTATTAATCAAGAGGTACTATTTCAGACTCGTCAGTAGTATTGTTTGCTAAATTGTTAATATAGTTTTTCAAACCTTCAATTTCATATGCAATTTTCTTTTGTAATGAAATGGCTCCTCCTGCATTCATTCTATAGTCCTTATTAATTCCACTTTTAACTCTTCCTCCTAATCTAACATTCATTATATTAATCTTAGCCTTTATTAAGTTATACATTTCTCTAGCTTTTTGATTATGGAATTCTGGTATTTGACTTATAATCTCTTTAGATTCAGCAAACCAAGTGTTAATTATTGTACAGTTGTTAACAAAAACACTGTCTCTATTATCATTAACGTTAACACTTCTGCTACCAATAATATCTAATGCATTTTGGTCAGCGACTAATTGATATACTAAAGATAAATCTGGGTATTTTCGAGTTTCAGGATCACTAACTTTGACAAAATAGCTTTGCATATCAGCACTTCCTTTTTCTTGCATTTGAATATCTATTTGTAATGAAGCTTCTGATGCATGAGTAATTAATGAATCCCAATTCATACCTATTCTATTTGGCGCGTTTTTTTCAGATCTCTTGATTTTTCCATCAAGACTTTTACTTCTTTCCATTCCTTGTGATCTTTCAAGTGAATCATTGAGTGAAAGTATTAAATCTTCTACTTGGTGAAAATCAGGTCTTTGTTTTTGAGAAAGTAATTCAAGTTTTTTAATTAATTGGTGTAACTCAGCTGGACTGTATACAGTTTTATATTCACTTGAACTTGAATATTTTTTAAAGATTTCTATATCTGTTATTAGTTGAGCTTGTTCTTCAGTTCTATCTTCTGGTTTTACTTTACTTGCTTCTTCAAGTTTAGCATTAACAGTATTTGATTGATCATATTTATGCACATGCATAGATTCTATGTGATCAAGTTTTTTAATAATACTTGGAATAGCATCAGCAGGGGATAGTCTTACTGTTTCAGATTGTTGAGCATTTTCAGTAGGTGTAACAATAATCTCTGGTGAGTTTTGAAATACATTATTCATTTGAGGTTCTGGTATATTGTTACTTTTTAAAATACCTTCATCATCAATTATGTCTACTATTTTTTTAATAAATTTTGGCTCTTGATTAGTTTGTAAGTTTAAGCTACCTATTAAACTTTGAACAGCTTTTGCTTTTAACTTAAGTGCCTCAATATTTGAAATTCTTTTTTCTACAACTTCCTTAGTTGTGTAACCTCTTTGTAATTCTCTTGAAAGTTTTTCTACAATTCTTTGTTCTTTTAAAATATCTTGATCAAATGATTCTACGTAGATTAATAACTCTGTTGCATGTTCTTTAACGTATAGTTCTAGTTCTGATTTAAACTCAGCTCTTCTTTGTTCAAGTCTAGTTATAGACTCTGGAATACTTTTCTCAACTAGCTTACTTCTATGTAATCTAGCAGCTTGCTCAATATCAGAATCTTCTCTTTTAATATTTGCAGACGAAATGTCTCCAATCATTGATTGCCTTTTACTTATTAATGACTTGAGTGAATTATCTTTTTGTTGCATCGCTGATAATTCCGAAATCGTTTGATTTTCCATTTATAATGAATATTTGAAAGAAGGGTTAAATGATAGCATATTTAGGCCGTGTATAGCAACTATAGGCTATAAACTAGTGGGAAATAGAGTAGTAGTCAATGAAACGATAAGTCTTTGAATGCTTAACTAATAGGCTAAACCATACTAAAATGATTAGTGGCATAGCTTATTACAAAATATAGCTATTTTCTTCTATGAAAGTAGAATGAAATTAAGTTAGAAATTGCTCTAATTTGTTAACCATTGATTCAGTAACACTAACTCTGCCTGGAAATATTTTTGATTCATCTTGAAGTAAACCAATTCTTAGTGCAATTTCAAATGCTTTATTTCCTTCGTCTTCTGGCATATCTGCACCAGCGGTCATGTTAAAAGCATCTTTGTCAAAAGTAGAAGGTGCATGATCAAAAGCACCTAAATATGGATAACAATTTGCTAATTTCTTTGAAGCAATATCACTTCCACCAAGAGCAATATAGTCT
>JBAXKR010000052.1:0-6930 GCA_037135235.1 bacterium
ATATTACTTTGATACAACCAATTGTTTAGATGCAATGATAAATTGTGACACACTAGATAAAAACAAACTGAATAATGAATATGATCAGGGAGGCGTCTACGAATTTGATATGACTACATTAAAAACTGTAAAAGTACATTCCACTCCAGTGTTTGTTAATTCTCAAAGAATAACCAATATTAGTCTGGCTGAAGGAAATAATGGAGAGCCAAAAATCAGAGTAACTGAAGAGAGAATAAGTTATGAAAACGTCAGTAAATAAGTCTATCTAGAAAGTCCGTTTCTATAGAACTTCTCTACGAATGTTAAAGCTATTCCTTTCTTGTTTACTCTACCTGTTCTTCCAATTCTATGGATATAGTCGGTTAGATCTTCAGGTAAATCGTAGTTAATAACATGAGTGACATCAGAGATATCAAGTCCTCTAGCAACAACATCAGTTGCAATTAGAACTTTAGCCTTACCTTCTTTAAAGTCCTTAATAGCTTTTGTTCTTTGAGATTGTCTTTTGTCACCATGAATAGATACAACTGGAAGGCCTTGTTGGAAGAGTAATCTATCCAATTTCTCAGCTCCCATCTTAGTTCTCACAAACACAATAGCTCTTTTGAGTTCAATACCTTGAATAAGTTCTTTAAGTTTTTCTAATTTCTCAATTGGAGAACTAACTTCAATAATATCTTGTTCAACATTACCTCTAGTTTCAGCTGTTTTTACTGAAATTTTGACATAGTCCTTTACAAATCTATACATTACCCTCTCCACTTGGGGAGTTAAGGTTGCTGAAAAGAAAAGAGATTGTCTAACAGGAGGTAATTTACTTAAGAGATATTCAATATCAGTAATAAATCCCATATCAAGCATTCTATCTACTTCATCTAATACAATAGTTTGATACTGAGAAAGATCTAGATTTTTTCTTTCGAAAAGATCTTTAAGTCTTCCTGGAGTTCCAATTACTATATTATGTGAGTAAGATAAACCTTTCATTTGTTGGAATATACTCATTCCACCAACACATATAAGGCCATAAAGACCTGTACCTCTTCCAAATATTTTACTTTCTTCAAATATTTGTTGAGCTAACTCTCTGGTTGGAACTATTATTAAAGCTCTACTATTAGGGCTTTTTACAAGTTTATCTATTAGAGGGATTAAAAACGCTCCACTTTTACCAGTACCAGTATTAGCAACACCAACAACATCTTTACCATTCATTACAAGAGGAATTACTTGATCTTGTATTGGAGTTGGGGCAGTGTAACCTCTTGCTACAATATTTTGTAACATCTTAGGTAAAATTCCAAAATCTGAAAACTTATTGTTAGGTACAAAGACCTCGACTCTAGCTTCTTCTTTAAAATCTACTGATTTACTTATGAAATCTCTTAATACTGACTCCGGTAATGATTTAGAATTCCTTCTGCCTGACCCATTTCTGCTACCACCGCTAAAACCACCTGGTCTTCTGCTATTTCCAAAACGTGAAAAGCGACCAGAATTACTGGCAGTGCGAGTTGCAAAACTTGACTTATACATTGAAAAACATTAATTATTAAAATTACCTACTATACTAAAACCTCAGTAATTTTGAATAATTACAAATACATAAGGAGGTCGAAGTATTAAGATAAATATATTATAGCATAGATTCTTAAATCTCCTAATATATATCTAATTCCACTTTACCTTATTAGCATAAACTGCCCATATTGATTGGGTTTTGGAGCTTATGGATTTTGAAGAAGAAATGAGGTTTACAACCTCTTGTTCATCAATTTCTACACTTTGTCCAACATCAAGTAGTGGATAATTTCTTCTAGAAATATATACTCCTTCTACATACATACTTTGAACATGGGTTAGCTCAAGCCCATTTTTATCCATATATTCTTTAATAAATGATCTTGTAAGTACTGCAAGACTATCTCCCTTTTGAACTAATATCTTATTATTAACTTGAGGCTTAATGCTCATAATATTGGGGCTTTCAGTTACTGGTTTAGAGCTAGTATCATTACCTATTCCCTCTGGCTCATATGTTGAAACTGCCTGATCAAGAATCTCTCCTCCACTTGAGGAAGAACTTTCACTTGAGCTACTTTGACTAGAATTAAATCTAGTATTTGAATAGATTACAAATCCCAGGATTACTACAAAAATGAGGATAACGAAGAGAAGAAGTGTCATATGAGTACTAATATGTACTTTTCTAGAAACATTCTTTATTGTCTGATTTATTCTCATTAGCGGGATTATATCAAACTATGGGCTAAATGTGATAAAATTCAACATACCAGTATACTATATTATACTTGAAGAAATTCGAAAAGTGTTATATTAATTAAGTATCAGTTATTGATTCATCATTATAATTATGAGTTACTTGTCTACTGCCGAGGGAAATACACGTTCTGTTGGAATTACCCAGCCAAGGCAGGATAGTTTACCTACAAGAGAAATACATTCCAAAGACGAACTTGCTGTTAAGTTAACAACTAAGATAGACGACCTTGGTTTTGCAATGAATCTGGAACCCACAATCACTAATGGATTAAAAAATTTATACCTTGATTTTATTGACAGACCTGCCATAAAACTTGCCCGACAGGATTCTAATATTGAAACCGTATTAAACGATGTTTTAATACATAAAATAACACATGCAATAGCTACAGTAGCTTCATTTTCAAATATAAACAGAGAGTTAACTGGTCACGGAATATCCATGGTTACTGCATTAGCACTTGGAATCCTAGTCACAATTGAAATAGATACTGCAGATACACTTGGAGAAAGAGATAGATCACTTGATTACCAACTATCACTTTTCTCTGGTTTTAGGGATAATCTTTTCGCCTATTCGAAAATAGATACAGGTAAAAAATATGCAAAACTCAAACCTGGCCCATACGATAACTTATTGGTTGGTATTAATATGGGATTATTGGGAACCTTCAGATCAATTTTATCCCAACACTCCGATACAAGTGATATGAAAGAATCATATATAGATTTTATGCGTCAGTCTATTGAGAGATATTATCTTTGCGTAGCACATGAGCATGTGGAGACTAGAGAGGAAGGAGCTCACTTGATAGGAGAAATCTTGAGGTCGCATAGAGCAGGTAAATATGTAACATCTAAATTTTCTGAGACTATTGATGCTGAGGGAGAAAGATTCTTATCCAGTCTCAAAAATGGAGCAACTGATGTCAATTCCTTCTATCTGGATAATTTTACAAACGGATTAAAATATTTACTAGCAACATATGTTTTTTTTGAAAGAAGAAATCTCCCAGATATAAATCAAATTTCAGAAGGAAATAAACTATTTAGTTTAGTAAATGAGGCGTCAAAAAACTTTGGACTTATTCATCTTTGGCTTGATGACCTTACAGATTGGAAGAAAGAACAAGAAAATGATAGGAGTTTACCAAGAAACAAAAGCAAAACAGAAATATTACAACCATTGTTTCAAGCATACGATGACGCAATTGAACCATTAGCGAATATTGGTAAAGATAATAGAACTATTGCTAAAATTCAAAATATGGTTGGCGATTTGGTAGTATTTTTCGGAGCAAGATCGCTAAAACAAAGAGATGGAAGTTTCCAATATTTTTATGCTTTAATGAAAGAGAGAAATTTAAGAAAGAATTTTATTAATACACTATTTAGAGGTGTTTTTATAAAAGTTGTATCACCTCTTTTTGTAAAATAACTTATTAAATTAGGGTATACTTATATATGCCTGCTAGTAAAAATAAAAAGGAATTATCTTACAATGAGATTTCGAATCTTAAGCTTACTGACAATGAAAAGCTGGAAGCGTTAATTTCAGTCTCAAATATTATCTTGAGCAGTTTGAATATAGAGGAGATTTTTCAAAAATCCGTTGATCTTTTAGCGGAGCACTTCGGATACTCTTCAGCTGGAGTTTTTATTAACAAACCTGAGGAAAGAAAAGTATATAGCTATACGTATACAAATTTAGAGGGAAACCATTTAGCTTTGAGAACTCTAAGCAGAGCATTTAGATCTTTGTCTGTTGATTACTCAGATAAAGAAAATTCAATAGTAAAATGTATAGTTGAAAATAAAGTGATTGAAAGCACTCGACTTTCTGATTTCATATGTCCAGCAGTAAATTTACAAATGTCACAGTTAATTCAATCTGTATCAGGTACCAAAAATGTATTTGCATTGCCAATAATCAGAAATACGAAAGTACTAGGTGCACTGATGGTTGGAAAAAAAAGTGTTGAAAACTTTAGCACTGATTACACATTGCTAGTTATGTTTTCGAAACAACTTGCAATTGCAATCACAAATGCAGAAGAATATGCAATAAAACAAGACGCAAATTTAATACAAAAATCTATACAAGAGACAAAGGATTTATACAAATCGTACGGTGCTATTGATGCAAATGAAAAGGAGAAGAAGATAGACTCACCTAGTCCATTCTAATTAATCATTTAATATCCTTATCCCCTTTTAACAAAACATGTGTTGCTTTATTAATTCTTTTTCTAAATACTATATATACACCTAATAGTAAAACAATTACTCCAGCTATTGATAGAGTTTTTTCAAGATTAAGTGCCCAGAAAGTAGTAGTAGAAACAATTGTTTTCCCTGAATAAGAAAGAGCAAATTCTTGCCTATATGGACCTACTCCATCAAATTTAACAACAGATGCAAAATCTCTTTTTGCTTCCGGTAATACATTTCTTTCTTCTAAGCTTACAGTTTTTACATTGTTCCCAAACACATCATAAAGATTGTAATATCCAGTTGCTTTAACATGAACATTTCCTTGATTTTCTACAGTAGTATTTAATTTTAATTCAGGATCTACAAATACTTTTTGAGTAGTTGAAGCTCCTAAAATATTTACTACTTCTTTAGCATTTCCTGAGGCTTTAAGAATAATCAAAGAAGCAATAGCTTGCTTAGTAACACTTTGACTAATATTAGGATTTACTGCAGGTTTTGTTGTTGAGATAGTAATCGCTCCCCAGTGACTACCTGGTTCAATGTTTTTAGGAATACTAATAAAATAGTCGAAATTTGCATATGATTTAGCTTTAATTAATGTAAAACCTGTTTGTATTCTAATCCAATTTTTAATTGAATACTGATTTGAATCATCACTAATATTAACAAATCCATTGTTACCAACTGGAGTAAAATTTGCTGCAGATGCTTCAAAAATCACATCACTTTTTGTTTCATTTAATACTTTAATACTTCCTTTAATAATTGTTGATGGTTCAATATTATATTCTTGTAATAGTGGTGTAATTGAAAAACTAATACTTTGATCTTGTATAGAACTAGATTGTATATCCTCTGCATTTACATAATTAGGATTAACTATTAATAGAAATAGGAATATTAATACAATAGTACCTAATATTTTTATGTTAATTTTGTTGTTATAAAAAAAATTCATATTACATATTCTATTAATATGTTGAAGTAGCTAAAAATACTACAGTTGTTGAGTAACTTCCAGCAGGAGTTGCACTAATAATACTGGCTTGATATCCGACTCTTGTAGTGTCGTTTGCAACAGCAACTGTTGATGCAGCTACTGGGTTATTTACTTCGGAAGTTGTAAATGCTGCCCATTTATTAGAGCTAAACCTTGAAGCTGTTCCAGATGGAAGAGTTACACTAGCTGTAGTATATCCAAAAGCTTCAGTAACTCCTGCTACTGGGAAAGTAGTTGGAGCTGAATTTGTTCCAGTATGGTTTGTCCAGTTATTTGTTCCACTATTTAAAGCACCCGTATACTTTATACTTACAACATATCCACCATAACCATTTGTAGTAACTATTAGGTCTTGTGCTGATATCCTATTTGTACTTGTTGTGACTTGACCTAAAGGTACTGTTACAGCAGTTGAGATTACATTTGTAGTCGCACCATTTACACTTTGCCCTGAAGTCACAGCATTGATTGAAAAAGATAAAACTGGATCAACCATAACTGACACACTGACACTCGCAACATGGGCATATGCACTAACTCCTGAATCAACTGGTGAGGTAACACAATCTGTATTATTAAAAGTACTAAACTGAGCATAGTATGTCGTATTTGCAACTGATCCATTAGTTATAGAATTCAATTTGACTATCCTAGATGATGCACTAGCTGGCGTCTCCCCTGTTGCATAAGTTAATTTCACTGTTCCATTAACTGAAACATTTATACTCCAACTTGCGGGAGTTGGAATATAGTTAGTTGCGGTGTTATCAAGTGTTGCTGAAGTAGTAACTAGACTTGTAGGTAGTGATCCTGCCGTTACTGCATCAGAAAATACAATTTTAATACATTTAATAGCTGACAAACTCACTCCACTATTTTGTATTGTATATGAATTTGAAGTTGATGGTTTTGAATTAGACTGAGTAAGAGATTCTGTTGATAAATTAGCTGCATACACCAACTGAGGATAATAAAAATAGGAAAGGAACATTGATAGTAAGAATATACTGACTGTAAGTAATGATATTAATCTATATTTTTTTTCCTTTGTTTCCAATTTATTCAATATATATTAAGTATCTAAATTATTTAACTCCTAATATTTACTATTGTCAAAAAACGACAATACTACTTAGCTTTCTTCTCTTTGTTAATAATGATTCTGAAAGCTAATTTAATTCTCTCTCTATATTTTTTTCTCATCAAGAATGAAAGCAATAACAAAAATAGTACTAAAGTAATTACTATCCAATATGGAAATATTAGTACATATCTATCTTGTGATTCAATTGGAGAATTATTAGCTCCAAATGTAGATGACACTGATAATTTAACTATTCCTAAAGATGGTAGATTATTAATAGTCCCAATATATTCCCCTTTAAGTCCAGGTAGTATTAATGATGGCACAATACTCTCACTAGAAT
>JBAXKR010000053.1:0-6882 GCA_037135235.1 bacterium
TCTAAATCCCTTGCCATTTCTTTTGAGTATTTTTTAGAGAGTAATTCTATATATTTTTGAAGAGATAATTTTGACGATTCTTCTTTGCAATACTCTACAAGAGAGCTATCAAGAAGTGCAGGGTGAAAATGATCTGATTCAATAAAGAAGCTTAAAAATATCTTTAGATTTGAAATGTAGCTAACAATATCAATTGATTTATCAACTTGAAATATATTAATTCCACCTCCATGACTAAAATCAATTACTTCTCCACCTAATGTTTTAGTAAGTTTACTGTACTCCCCTTCAGGATCAATAATAATTGAATTTACTCCTTGTAAGAAAAATCTATTGATAAGTATTTTTGCAGTTACTGACTTGCCACTACCTGATGTTCCAAGAATTGTAATATTTGCATTTCTAGCTTTAAATAAATCGGAAATAACTAAATTATTATTCCCCATACTAACTCCCAAAAAAATTCCTTCATGATCATTAAAACTATTTCCAGTTAATGGTAATAGATTTGCAACATTTGATGTTTGTAACAAGTGACTAGGATAATTACTCTTTTTGATTATTGGTAAATTGGATATATATGTCTGCTTTTGGTTAAAAATAGAGGTATTAAATACAAAGTCATTATCTAAACACTCTATGTCATATTTATGATGTGTCTGTTTAAGCTGATCAACACTTTTTTCAGTAATATTTGAAACTATATTTACATTAAAGCTTTTTTCTACTTCATATACTAAATCCTCAATAAAGCTATTTAAATCTTGAATTTCTAGTTCATCTTCTGCCTTTACTGATTTACCCTTTTCTTCTTTCTCTATTTGCATACTTTCTAGAACTGACTTTCTTTGTCTTGCAAGTCTTAACATTTCTGCCTTGTTATTAGGGACTAAGAATATTGAAATACTGTGTTCAAATGGTAAATTAGTAATATTACTCAATCCATTTGAATCAATTACATTTGGTAATTCAGATAGATAATAGTTTCTAACACTTTTATCATCAACCATTAGTTCTTTTGGCTTTTCAACAATTGTTCCCATTAAGTATTTCTTAGAAAGTGTGCTTAATCCAGTTACAATATTTTGATTAGCCTTTTTCTTTTGAAATCTTTGTTTACTGAGCTCTTTGCTAATAGAAATGATATTAATCATTCTTATAGGTAAATATATGCAGTAGAGAAAATAGTAAGCTGTATATATTCCCAGTTTTTCAAAAGTACTTACTGTTGATGTAATAAATATCATATATTTATATTCTAAAGTTATCTTTAAGTAGTAATTTAACTTGTTCAATTTCTAAAGTTGAAAGCCTTATTTGACACTTTGAGAACATAACTTTAATTCTTTCAATCCTGTTCTCTAGTAGATTTTTCGAGAGTACATATCTTTCTTTATTATTAATTCCATTAATTGGAATACTTAAACATAAATATATTTTTTTACTTGGAACAAAACTTATTGATAAAAGATTTGATAATCCTTGTATGTATTTTTCCACATTTGTTCTTCTTGTCTCACCTACTTTTAATTCTAATCTAGCTATATATTTCCTAAGTAATGCAAAGTGCGGCTTTAATTCTTCAAGCTTCATATTGCTTACCTTTACTAGAAACTGGATTTCATAATCTCGTATTTGATTTATAACTCTTTGAACATTTTCATTAAATAACTTTTGTTCTTGGTCTGATTCAAGGTAAAGATCAATAGGAGTTAATTCAAGTACTCCAATCATCTTACTATCTAAAACAATATAGTTATCAAATAGACTAATATTGATCATACTTTTTTGAGGTATAAAATTTATATGCTCGAGGAATTAGTGATATTAATGACTGTCTTTCAAACTTATATGTAAGTAAAATCACAATACAAGTAGAAATGATTGCTACACCAAATATCTTTATTTCATTTGCTAGCTCTCTTGAGAAATAAATAAATACTAAGTTAATAACTATAGATATTGCAATACATATATTAAGATTGGTAAATACCATCTGCCTTAATATTCCTTCTCCAACTTTTAATTTATACCTTCTACTTACTTCCATAGTTATTTAATTAATTTAGATGCAGAAGAAATAACATTACCAATGCTCTTACTTGCAGTGGTTTTTTTAGTAGTAACTTTTTTCTTAGTAGTAAACCTTGCTTTAAGATTTGAATACCTATTAATCATTGCTGTACCAGCCGCAGCAATAACGTTATTTGTAATTGCAGTAAATACATCACCAAAAATCTTTGCAACTATAATATTAATTGTAGAGAGAAATAGTAGCATTCCAACAAATACAATTATCTGCTCAAGTGAGACACCAGTTGTTAACATTGATGACAACATATCTTGAATAATTACATAACCTAATATGAAAAATGGTTGGTGAATAAGTAAAGTAATCCAAGTTTTCCAAAAGTTTAAGTTTACATTTGCTGTTTTAGGGTGAATATTAAATACAACAGCAAGAGGATATATACATGTAAGAAAATACATATTGATATATCTAATTATGAATTGGAATGAAATAAATATTAGCTGAAGAAGTATAAGCATAAGTGGGATTGCAACAGGAAGTACTTGTAATGCTGCAATTGGAGAAAGACTACTTGAAAAGAAATTTTGAATCATTTCTTGCAAGCTATTAAGATTTTGTGTTGGTTTTACTAATTCGTCAAAAAAATTCTTAATAAACTCAAAAAGTGTTTGATCTTGAAGAAAGAATTTTGTTAGCAAATTAGAAGCTTGTATACTCAAACTTAAAATCGCAGGGGATGCAATAAGCAAAACAACTGTAGATACTATTCTTGTAAGAATACTATATAGTGAGTATTTGTTATTCTCATTATCGATTAAATTATTAAATACATATATAACTATAAGTAAAGTCATAATCGGGACAACTAATAGGTTTAGCCTATTAGCATAGTAAAGTGCAGATTTAAGCTTTGCTCCTGAACTCATTTCAATATCAGAATACCCTATGACATTAAATATGAATCCACTATCTGTTTTTTGCGATTTACCAGTAACATCAGATGTATTTGAAATAAAGTTTTCAAATAATGGCTCGAAAGTAGTAATCACTTTCTTGTAAGTTTCACCAAAAGCTTCAAGTGCATTTAACGTAAACTCACCAACATGCTTTTCTGAAGAATTTAATAACTCATGATTATCCTTCTTGATTACATTAGTATTTCCACTTAAATACATACTTTCTGAGAATATCAATACTTGACAGTTAAGATATGTAACTGAAGAAATAATAATAAATATAGAAAATAATATTACGAAGAATCTAAGTTTTGAGACAGATAGAATCTTGCTTAATGATTTTAAAAATATTGATACTTGGATAATAAATAGCTGATTAATTAGATTTTTAGTTTTTTCTATTTTTACTTTCATATTAACCTCCTACTGCTAACTTAAGTACATTTGCAATAGAAGAAGCTCCAAATATTACCAGTCCACCTGATAACACCTTAATCATCCAGGACTTTACCGATTGCTTAGTTTGATTATCATCCCCACTAGTAATTAATTTTGCTCCAAGCCCAACAAGTGCTATTGCCATCATAGGAAGACTGTAATACTGAATTGTTTTAACAATAGACCAAAGTAACTCATCCACACTTCCAATAGTTATTGCCTTCCCCTCCTCTGCATTCACTACAAATGGAAAACATAGAAAAATAGAAACTAAAAATAATACTTTGAGAATAAATTTAGACTTTTGCATATTGAATGAATAATAAAAATTATGTAAGTAAATGAAGTTTCTTTGTTGATTTCTTTTTCTTAATAGAATTAAGATTAAAAAAATTATTAGGAAATCCTGGATTTGGAATTTGGCCTTTAAGATATGGAATAAAATTAATATTACTTTTTGATTTACTTAGTATTTTAAGAATTCCACTAAAGTAGCCAATCAGGCATATAACCAAGTAGATTATTAAAACAATTGCTAGTATATGTTGTGGGGTTATGCCATCTAAAATATTCATATGTGATTAATACCACATCAAATATTAGACAGACATTAAAAGGAAATTAATTTGATTATTTTCTTCTTAAGAAAGCTGGAGTATTATCATATTCTTCATCATCTCCTCCATTATCTGATTTTGCATTTGAACTAGAAGCAAAATTTGGTGGAGTTTGTTCTTTCTTTTTTCCAAATAGTGATGTTCTTGAGCTATAGCTTGATTGAGAAAATTTACTTGCTGTATTTGCACTATTTTGGTTATTTGCACTATTTAAATCATCTTGACTGCTCCTAAAACTATCAATACTTTTAGGTTCAAGAATATCCTTCATGTTCTTACCTTTAAATCCTGTCGCAAGAACTGTTATCCTTATACTATCTTTCATATTCTCATCAATTGTTGCTCCAAAGATAATATTTGCATCTGGATCAACAACTTGATTAATTAATAGTGCAGCCTCATCAACTTCTTCAAGTTTAAGATCAGGTCCACCGATAACATTAAACAAAACCCCAGTTGCTCCATCGATTGAGATTTCAAGAAGTGGAGAATTTACTGCCATTTTTGCAGCTTCAATTGCTCTATCTTCACCTGTTGCTTCACCCATTCCCATAATTGCAGTTCCTGCATCTGTCATAACTGCTTTAACATCAGCAAAATCAACATTAATAAGTCCCGTTTGTGTTACTAAATTTGAAATACTTTTAACTGCTTGACCTAAAACATCATCAACTTTCTTCATAGCTTCAGGAAATGATAATGATCTATCACCTAAATCTAGAAGTCTTTGATTAGGAACAACAATTAAAGTATCTACTTTATCTTTCATTTCTTCTATTGCACCAAGTGCATTTTGCATTCTTCGCTTACCTTCAAAATCAAATGGTTTTGTAACAACACCAACTGTTAATGCTCCTAGTCCTTTTGCAATACTTGCAACTGTTGGAGCTGCACCTGAGCCTGTTCCTCCGCCCATTCCTGCAGTTACAAATACCATATCAGAACCTGCTAAATGTTCGTGAAGCATATCACTAGATTCTTCTGCTGCTTTTTTACCTACTGAAGGGTTACCTCCACTACCAAGTCCTCTTGTTAATTCTTCCCCAATTCTTACTTTAACTTCTGCAGTATTTTTCATAAGTGCTTGAGCATCGGTATTGATAGCAATAAATTCAACACCTTCAATACTATAGTGTTTAATCATATTATCTATTGCATTTCCACCACCACCGCCAACTCCTACTACTTTTATTTTTGCGATATTCTCGCTTTGAGGTTTAATATATGGCACTTTTATTCTTTAATATATATTGTTCTTCTGTTATCTATATCGGATTCTAACAGAAAATCGCCTTATGGTGTGAATCTTTTGAAAAA
The DNA here is from genome assembly GCA_037135235.1 of bacterium. Taxonomy (GTDB): domain Bacteria; phylum Patescibacteriota; class Dojkabacteria; family JBAXKR01; genus JBAXKR01. Next base: position 5,361 of record JBAXKR010000053.1, read on the forward strand.
ACTCTTAATTGAGCTAAAAATATTTCCAGAAGAAGCACCTTTCATTTCAGGGGCAGCTTTAACAGATTTTGGAGAACTTCCATCGTCATTAACGCCATAAAGAATGAGTCCTTGTGAAGCACTAAATGCAGGAGATGATATTTCATCAACTAAACCTTCTATCCCTTTTGGATAGGCAATTCTAGCAGGAACATCAAACGATTTCTTTGCAATTGCAGTAAGACCTGGGAGTAATGCTGATCCTCCAGTTAATACAACACCAGCTGGCATCTTAGATGTAAGTCCGGATTGTTCTAATTGTGTTGATACTAGATCAAAGATTTCACCCATTCTAGCTTCAATTATTCCATCAATCATTTTCGAACTAACCTTCTCTACATCAGGAATATTCAAAAATCTCAAATCTAACATTTCATCATCAGAGTTTTTCTCATCATCATCTTTTTTCTTCAATGCTAATATTTTTTCTGCTTTTGATTCAGAAAGTCGTCCATGAGACATTGAGTTCTTCCTTATTTGATCTAAGTTCAATTTAATTTTTTCAGCATCTTCAAGAGAAACCCTAAGACCAATTGCAATATCTGAAGTTACATTAGTACCTCCAAATGCTACACATCCGCTATATGTTATTGCATCTTCAATAAATGCAGTGATGGAAGTAGTTCCTCCACCAATATCAAGCATAAGAACTCCAAGCTCTTTTTCTGTATCTGTAAGAACAGCACTAGAAGATGCCCATCCTCCAAATATTACATCATCAACTCTAAGTCCTAAATTTTGAATACATTTTAATAGATTTTGAACTGCTGTAGTGGTTGCTGAAACTATATGTGCATCAACTTCAAGTCTTGTACCACTCATTCCAATAGGATCTTTAATTCCACCTTGTGCATCAACTATAAATTCTCGAGGAATAACATGAAGAATCTCACGAGAAGGTGGGATAGATACTGTTCTTGCGCTTTCAATTGCTCTAAAGACATCTTCTCTAACAATCTCTTCTTGAGAAACTGCAACAACTCCTTTGTTATTCGTACTTGTAATATGTTTACCATTAATTGTTACATAGACGGAAGATACTGTAACACCTGCCATTCTTTCAGCTGCTTCAAGAGTAGTTGCAATGCAATTTATTGCACTATCAATATTAACAATCACTCCTTTTTTTAATCCTTGACTAGGTTGTGTTGCAACACCAATTACTTGTGGAGCTTTTGCGTCTTCAACAGTAGAAATAACTGCCGTAACTTTTGTAGAACCTATATCCAAACCTGCAATTACTTTTTTAGACATTTTATCTTTTAGCTAATTATATTTATGTAGGCTTAGGGTAATAATTCCAAAGTGCTAACCCTAAGTATTAAAAGTATATACAAATTCTAACAATCTAGCAACTTAGAAAAGTCATCTCTCCAACTATTGTATACCTTAGCATTCTACTCTTTTCTTGGTATTAATGAAATACCCACTCTTGTCCAATGGGAAATGATACTGAAATGAAATAATAAATCCAAGGGGAAAA
>JBAXKR010000054.1:0-6842 GCA_037135235.1 bacterium
ATAGAAGTATTGAAGCTATGTCACTATCAGGTTTAGTCAAAAAATGAACTATAAATAGAATAGTTGCAAATACACAAAGGATAATAATGGTGAAATTGGTAATTCTTAATAGGTTTTGTTCATATTCGCTTGGCTTTTTTGTGTTTAATGAAAGATTAGCTATTTGTCCAAATTTACTATTTTTACCAGTAGCATATACTTTAGCAACTAGTGTTCCCTTTTTAATAACAGTACCTGAATAAATATTTTTTGTTTCTTTTACTAGATTTGATTCTCCTGAAATTGATGCTTCATCAACAAGAAGTTCATTTTCTTCAAGTATTTCAGCATCTGCAGGAACAATATCTCCAAGTTTAAGAAAAATTATATCTCCTTTTACTAGTTTTGATTTTGGTATTTGTACTTCTTTTCCATCTCTTAATACTAATACCTCACTGCTTACTAAGGATCTTAATTTATCAACTATGTTTTTCGATTTATATTCTTGAATGAATCCAAGTACTCCATTAATTAAGATTATGATACTAATTACAATTGCATCATTCAGACTGTTTGTGACGATAGATATAATATCTGCTATTAATAAAAGACCAATTAGTGGTTTAAAGAACTGATTTAGAAACATCCTTAATGAGGATATCTCATTAGTTTTTACTATGTTTTCTCCATACTCTTTAATAAGTTCTGTAGATTCTAAAGTTGTTAATCCTTTGTATTTTGTTACCACTGAATGAATATATATTTGATAATATGTAATAATACAATATTTGAATAAGTAAGTCTGTTGTAAAATCATAGTTTTCCCTATTCATAGATGATTCATATTGTGGAAGTAAAATAATAAGGCCTAATGATAAAAATATTAAAATTTCTAAAACCATACATACCTTTAATTGTTATATTACTTGTTTTTACTTCGACACAAGTATGGGCAAATCTTCAACTTCCAGACTATTTAGCTAAGATTATTAATGAAGGTGTAGTAAAAGAAGATCAAGCCCTTATAGCTAATACAGGATTACTAATGCTTTTAGTTGCCTTTGTGGGAGGGATTAGCACTGTAATTGCAGGATATCTTTCTTCAGTAATTGGTATGGGCTTTACTAAAGACTTAAGATCTTCTCTATTTTCTAAAATAGAAAGTTTTTCACTTGCTGAATTTAATAAATTCTCTACTTCTTCACTAATCACTAGATCTACTAATGATGTTCAACAAATACAAACTGTTGTGATAATGATTTTAAGAATAGTACTGGCAGCTCCAATTACTGCAGTTATTGCAATAGGGAAAGCATATAATACTGCACCTTCTATGACATGGATACTTGTTGTTGCTGTAATAACTTTGTTAAGTGTTATTGGAACAATATTCTATCTTGCAGTTCCTAAATTTGTATTCCTTCAAAAGCTTATTGATAGATTAAATTTAGTTGTAAGAGAAAGTTTAAATGGAATTAGAGTTATTAGAGCATTCAATAACCAGAAGATTGAGGAGAAAAAACTTGAAGTAGTTAATTCAGATATTACTAGAACAACTCTTTTTGTAAATAGAGTTATTTCAATTCTTCAACCTTCAATGTTTTTGATTATGAATCTAGCTGCTATTGCTATTATTTGGTTTGGAGCACATTTGATTCAAACTAATGAATTAGGAATAGGAAATATGATGGCATTTATGCAGTATTCTCTTCAGGTAATAATTTCCTTCCTTATGATCTCAATAGTCTTCATTATGGTACCTCGGGCTAAAGTTTCCGTAACTAGAATTGAAGAAATATTAAGTACTAAAATTCTTATTAAGGATCCTATTAAGGAAATAGTTATGGATCCCAATCCTTTAGGAAAAGTTGAATTCAAAAATGTTAGTTTTGGATATTCTCATGCAGATGAAGAACTGTTGAAGGATATTTCCTTTGTTGCAGATCCAGGAAAGATAACAGCTATTATTGGATCTACTGGAAGTGGTAAGACTACGCTTATAAGTCTAATACCTAGGTTTTATGATGTAAGCTCAGGAAAGATATTAATAGATGATATTGATATAAGGGATATGAAGCAAGAGCGATTACATAACTTAATTGGATATGTTCCTCAAAAGGCCATTCTTTTCTCAGGAACAATACTTGAAAACATTAAATATGGTTTTGAAGGTGTAACAAATGAGCAAGTAATTGAGGCTGCAAATATTGCTCAGGCAAATGATTTTATATCTTCCTTAGAAAAGAAATATGATACTGAAGTATCTCAAGATGGTACAAATCTTTCTGGTGGTCAAAAACAAAGACTTGCAATAGCTAGAGCAATTGTGAAAAACCCACTAATCTATATATTTGATGATAGTTTCTCAGCACTTGATTTCAAAACAGATGCACTACTTAGAAAATCATTACTAGAAAAAGTTAACGGTAAAACATTATTAATAGTTGCTCAAAGAATTAACACTATTATTGAAGCAGATAAAATAGTCGTTATTAATGAAGGTAAAGTCTCTGGAATTGGAAGACATAAAGAACTCATGAAGTCATGTGAAGTATATAAAGAGATTGTTGATTCTCAGTTATCAGAAAAAGAAATTAGTAATTCATTAAAATAGCATGGAAGAAAGTAAAAAAAATAAATTAGCATCAAAACCAACAGTTGGTCCTCTTAGTTTTGGAAGACCAGGAGGAGGTCCTGGTGGAGGTATGATGATGGGAATGGGTTCATCTGTAAAAGCAAAGAATTTAAAAGGAAGTCTTTTAAAACTAGCAAAAAATCTTAAGCCTTCTATCTTTGCTTTAGTTATAGTTTTCATATTTGCAATTGCCTCTACTATATTTACGATTGTAAGTCCTAAAATATTAGGAGGTATTACAAATCAAATCGTAAGTGACTATATCAACATTCAAGTCTATGACAAGATACTTGAAAAAGTTCCAAACAAAGCAATACTAAAACCTGGAGTTAAAGGATCTGATGTAATAAAGTATATGCCACAATCTTCTCTGTCTCAAATACCACAAGATCAATTAGAAAAAGTAAAGGCTTTGGATTTATCAGTTCGACCATCGATCAACTTTGATTCAATTTTACAAACAGTTGGAATGTTGATTGCACTTTACATTCTAAGTGCAATGTTTAGTTATCTTCAAGGCTTTTTGATGTCGAAGATATCCTTAAGTTTAACTTACAAACTAAGAAATGAAATATCTGAAAAAATAAGTAGACTACCTTTAAAGTATTTTGATACTAGAACGCATGGAGATATATTAAGTGTTATGACGAATGATATAGATACTATTAGTCAGTCACTTAATCAAAGTCTAACTCAAATAATTACATCGTTTACTACAATAATTGGAATAGCAATTATGATGTTAACTATTAGTTGGCAATTAACAATAGTTGCCATATTAGTGTTACCAATAAGTGTTGGATTCATTACTTTAATAGTAAAAAAGTCACAAAGTCTATTCTCTAAACAACAAAAATCAATTGGAGAAATTAATGGACATATTGAAGAAATGTATTCAGGTCATCTTGTAGTAAAAGTATTCAATGGTGAGAAAAAATCTATAGAGAAGTTTAATAACATTAATAAAGACCTATATGATAGTGGTTGGAAATCTCAATTTCTATCAGGACTCCTTATGCCAATCATGACTTTTATTGGAAACTTGGGTTTTGTAGGTGTTGCAATTATTGGTGGATCTTTAGCTATTTCAGGAGTTCTTCAAATAGGAGATATTCAAGCATTTATTCAATATTTACAACAATTCACTCAGCCAATAACTCAAGCTGCAAATGTAACTACTGTTTTACAATCAATTGCAGCTGCAGCTGAAAGAATATTTGAATTCTTAGAAGAGAAAGAAGAGATTAATGAATCATTAAATCCAATTGAAATTAATAACACAAAAGGACATGTGACATTTGATCATGTAAAGTTTGGATATACTCCTGATAAACTCATAATTAATGATTTTACAATGGAAGCTATAGCTGGAAGTAGGATAGCTATTGTTGGTCCAACAGGAGCTGGAAAGACCACAATCGTTAACCTTCTTATGAGGTTTTACGATGTAAGTGAGGGATCTATTAAAATAGATGGGGTGGATATAAGGGATATGAAGAGAGCCGATTTAAGAAAGCTTTTTGGTATGGTTCTACAAGATACTTGGTTATTCAATGGAACAATTAAAGCAAATATTGCATACGGGGAAAAGAATGCATCAGATAAAGATATAGTTAGAGCTTCAAAGCTTGCTCAAGTAGATCATTTTGTAAGAGCTCTACCAGATAGCTACGATATGATTCTAAATGAAAGTGGAGATAATATTTCACAAGGTGAAAAACAATTACTTACAATAGCTCGTGCAATGCTTGCTAATCCTCCAATTCTTATCCTAGATGAGGCTACAAGCTCTGTTGATACAAGAACTGAGGTTCTTATTCAAAAAGCTATGTCTAATTTAATGAAAGGTAGAACTAGTTTTGTTATTGCACACAGACTCTCAACTATTAAAAATGCCGACCTTATACTTGTTATGAACTTAGGAGATATTGTTGAGAAAGGAAGTCATGAGGAACTGATTAAACTAAATGGGTTCTATGCAAACCTTTACAATAGCCAATTCGCAGAGAATTAGTTAACTAGTGTTTAGTTTGAAAAATATTAAGGGAAATTTAAATGGATAATATAGTATTTTATGGAGCATCTTGGTGTCCAGATTGTATAAGGTCAAGAAAAGTTCTAGATGATAACAAGATTCAATATGAATATATTGATATTGATTTAGTAGATGGTGCTCCAGAAAAAGTTGCTTTAATTAATAAAGGAATGAAAAGTATACCTACTATACTATTTCCTGATGGAAGCAAGCTTGTTGAACCATCTAATAAAGAACTAATGGATAAGGTTAATAGTAATAGCTAACTATTATGCTATTACTGGTTGATTTGTTAATTCAAATCCAAGTATCTTAAGTACATCATTAGTTTTTGCCATTACTTTTCCTTCAGATTCAATTCTTCTGTATTCTTTACTATTCTTACACATTTCGTTAACAATTGGACTTACTCCTGTAATGTAAACATTAATATTTCTTTTTTTACATATTTCAAGTATTTCTTCTATTGCTTCTACTCCATCAAGATCAATAAAGTAAAGTTCACGAAGTCTTAATATTAAGTTTTCTATTCCCATTAATTTTTTATCAAATCTTTCAATATGTGCATTTGAATTTACATATACAAGTTGTCCTTTAATGGTATATACAAGGGTATGATCTTCTTCTTCTAATTTAATTTCGTCTTCTTTTGAAATTACAGTTTTGTATCTATTTTTATTATCATTTATTCCGACTTCAAATTGTCCATCGGATAATTTATGAACAAAGATAATTAGTGAGAGTGCAGTTCCTAACAGTATTCCTACAATTGGATCTTCGTAAACTGTTACAAATGCAACTATAATAGATAATACAAAAGCTGATTTATCATTTCTAAACATATGTTTGAATTCCCCTATTTCTACCATCCTCATAGCTACAAATACTAATATAGCTGCAATAACGGCCATTGGAATATACTTAAATGTAGTAAGGAATATTACAGAGATAATAATAATACTGATACTACTTATTGTTGCAGAAATATTACTCGTAGCTTCAGTTTTAATATTAAGCGATGTTCTAGCAAGTGCTGCAGTTGCAGGAATACCTCCCATTACACCTGATGCAATATTAGCAAGCCCTAAACCAAACATTTCTTTTCTTTTATCATGTTTTGTTTTAGTCATATTATCTGCAACTTTCGCAGATAACATAGTTTCAAGTATGGCAACAATTGCAACAGTAATTGCTGGAATTATTGAATCTAATGAGAATTGAAAGCTCCAAGGTTAAAATACTGCTGGAGCAATTGCAGGAAACTTATCTCCAAGTGTTGTAATACTAAGAGGAATTGAATGTGTTACTGATAAGTAACCAATAAAGATTCCAATTGGAGCGAGAATTATAGCTCCAGGTATTTTAGGTAAGAATTTAGCAAAAAGAAATAGTCCTATTAAGAATATTGCAAAGAGTAAAGTTGTTTCTAAAGATATAGAACTAAAGTTTCTAAATGACTCAATCATATTCTCAAAAAATTTCTCATGTACTATGCCTACTTTAATTCCAAGTGCTGAATTTAATTGAGTAAAAGCAATTATTACTGCAACACCTAAGGTAAATCCTTGAATTGCACTTTTAGGTACATATATTAGAAATCTTTCTAGTCTTAGTAGATAAGAAAATATTATTAATATTCCAGTAACTATTGCTAGTGTTGGTAAAGCACTTGCTCCGTGAATAATTGCATAAGTTGCTAATATTCCAGATAAGGCACCAGTTGGTCCTACAATGTTATAGTTACTTCCACCAAAAATGGATGCAACAAGTCCTGCCCAAATAGCAGTAATTATTCCAACAACAGGTGAAGTTTGAGATGCAACAGCAAGGGAGACTGAGAGTGGAATGGATACCAAAGATACAGTTATTCCTGATTTGAGGTTTCCTTTAATCTTTGTAAATAGTTCCTTCATAAATGCTTTAATAATATATATATTTTCATAAAGAGGTATTAATTATACCAGTTTTGAGGCTTCTATTTCAAAGGATTAACATAAGTAGCACTATGTAAATATATGGGAATTAAGTAAAGTAAACAGATGCTTCTATAGTCACTATTATTTTAACTCGACAGTTCATTAAGCAAAAAATCATAGAATGGTTTTTCTCCATATGACTCTTCCCATATCTTATGACCAGCTCTTTTGATTATATACTGCTTAAAATTAACTTTAAGTTTTTCTAAAGGTTCTT
>JBAXKR010000055.1:0-6813 GCA_037135235.1 bacterium
GAATAAAGTAGATGAAAGAAGTTAAAAAACAAATTAAACAAAACATAATAGTTATAAGTTATTGGCATCATACCCACTTAGGATACCTTATGGAGCCTTATCACCCTTGGTGGTGAAAAACTCTAAATAGATATCCTAAAAGCTCACAATTATGTGAGCTTTTTTTTATTAAATTTTAAACTTATTAAAATGTTCGAAAAAATATCATTTCCAATACCAGAAAATAATAGGATGCCATCAGATGTTATGTTTTCTGCTAGTCCTGACCAATTAGTAAATAGATTCCTAGTAAATAGGATAAAATTGAAAAATGGTTTGTGTCAGCTAAGCGGTCTATCATTTTCACTTTGTAAAACTACATCGATTAGTATAGGTCCAGCTGACTTTGTTTCACCTATACCTACGTTATTCAGATCTCCAGAGGAAGCTATTGAATCGGCAAAAAGAGATAAAGCAATTGCAGATCTGTTACAAAAAGAAACGGGGGTCATTTGTAGAAGAAACTACTTAAATGCACTAGCTTTTAATGCAACCCCAAGATCTGACTGTCAACCATATGGAGGAATCTCTATGGACAGTATAGTTTTCCCACCTAATCCATTAGCAGTAAGAGAGTTTGGAGGTAATCCGAGGGATAAACAAGTATTTTCTTTGTTTGGTAATGAAGAAGATGTTAATAATGCATCTGAAAAAGCTTGGATTGATGTGAAGATGAATCCATTAGTGGTGTTAGGTTTATCCTTTGTTATTGATGACCTTATTAAAACAAAAGTAATAAGTAGTAAAGTTGGTGAAACGATAAGAACTGATTTGAACCTTGCATTGAATAGAACACAAAAGGTTATTACAAGAGAAGATGGTAATAAAGTGTTTTATACTGATTTTGTGAGGAATTTAAATGGAATAATAGCAGGGAGGTTACAAAAGATTTACCCTGATTACCCTGGTGATCTTGAATATATCGATCTAACAAAATATGTTCCATTCTTAAGAGGATTAAGTAATCCACAATTATTCCTGACAAATTTAGCAGATTTAGGGGTAATAAAGGTAGGTGATAAGGTTTTAAAATACGCAAAACCTGATGGATCAATGGAAAATCTGTTCTTCAGTAGGTTTACACCTAAAGGTATAACTTTAAGAAGGAATAACCAAGAAATCACAATCGACGATGCATTAAAAATTCCTACCATTGTACCTACAAAGCCTATTGCATACTTTTTATTAATGTCTGGAATTGTAGATATAGGTGGGTATGCTGATGATAGTTCAATAATTGAACACCTATATAATCCATACATGGAAACATTAAAACAGTTAAGTGATGCTGATTTAATGCCAGTGGCTTACCCATATAAGCCAAGAAGAGAACAATGCGATATTCTTACTCTTCCTGAGTGGTATGCTTTACTGTTAAAGGAAAAGAACTAACTTGTCATATTAACTTATATAATCTTAATAAATGAACAATATGTTAAAACTACAAAATCTAATTAAAAAAAATAAATTAGATGCAATATTGGTATATGGAGATGAGTATGATTCAAGATACATTAAGTATACTACCGGAATAGAAATAGTTTCTTTGGGGTTTATACTTATACAGCCTAAATCAATTAAAATCGCAACTTTTAGCTATCTACTAGATGATCTAAAAAAGAAGACCAACTTAGAAGTAGTTTCGATTGAAGATGACATTACAGTAAAAAGAGATCTTTCGATACTTCTAAAAGACTTTAACAAGGTTGGAATTGTTGGAAACTTGCCGTATAGATTTCTTGATCAGAAGAAAGTGTATCTTGATATTACAGAAGATTTCGAAAAATTAATCTCAGTTAAGACTAGTAAAGATATAAAAGGAATATATTCATCTGCAAAATTACTTTCCAAGATTCTTGATGAGGTTGGGAAAAGATTAGTAGGTGGACTTACCTCTGAAATTGAGATAGAGAAGCTCATAAAAAAATTAATTATTGAGAATTCTGCTAAAGAAGCATTTCCAGTATCGATATGTTCTGATGAGTTACTTCTTAAATCTACCGTCGGAACTGCTAGAAATAGAAACATTGAAAAGTATGTTTGTATAGATGTTGGTCTAGTTAAAAACGGATTCTATTCTGATATGACTAGAATGTTCTTTCTTAAAAAAGATAGTGTATTTGATTCATATAGTAAGCTTTCATTTATTAAGAAAAAGATATCAAAGAATTCTAGAAATTTTACCAGTATGAAATCACTTAAAAAACTTTTAAATTCTGAACTTGAAAAAAATGGATTTAGTGGATTAAGTGATGAATATGTGGGACATGGTATAGGATTTGGATTACACGAATTTCCTGTATTCTTTCAGAAAGAATCTAAAGACTTTAAGTTTAAGTGTGGAAATGTATTTACACTTGAACCTGAAGTAAGACTTAATAATGGAGTAAATATTCGTATTGAAGACATGTACAGAATTAATTCAAAGGGTGGTATTATTCAATTAACATATTAAAAAATATTAACAATGCAAAATATATCAAATCTTCCTCCAAAAGGAACATATGATTGGTTTCCAGAGGAATATAAAGTGCGAAAATATATATTTGATACTTGGAGAAGTGTTTGTGTAAGTTTTGGCTATCAAGAATATCTAACTCCAATTATTGAATCAGCTGAGGTATACAGAGCCAAGTCAGGTGAAGATATTGGTGGTAAAGAACTTATGGTCTTTAGAGATAGAGGTGATAGAGAATTATCTATAAGACCAGAAATGACACCATCAGTAACTAGAATGGTAAGTAGAATATATAATGGAGCTCAAAAACCATTAAGGTTATTTTCAATTGCTAATTTCTTTAGAAACGAAAAACCTCAAAGAGGAAGGAACAGAGAATTCTGGCAATTAAACTACGATGTTTTTGGAAGCAATACACTAGATGCTGATCTTGAAGTATTAATGATTTCTCTTGAAATAATGTTGGCTTTTAATCCTCCAGCAAAGTCATTTGTAATGAATATTAATAATCGTAAGCTAATAGATTTCATGTTAAAAGAAACTATTGGAGACAAAGTAACTGATGATGTAAAAACTGAAGTACTTCGAACTTTAGATAAGTTTGAAAAATTAAGTCGCGAAGACTTTTCAAATATGTTAACTGAGAAAGGGATAAACAAGGAGACAATCTCAAAACTTATTATCTTCATGGAATCAAAAACTGCAGATGAATTATCTAAAGCTTTTCCAAATGTTTTGGAAAGTGAAGGATATAAAGAGATTATTTCACTTATGAGTAGTTTAAATGAATTGGGTTATGGAGATTGGATAGATTTCAAACCAAATGTAATTAGAGGTTTCGATTACTATGATGGAATGGTATTTGAAGTATTTGATAATAATCCATTAAATACAAGATCAATGTTTGGAGGTGGTAGATACAATGGACTTGGTCAGATATTTGGATCTAGTAGTTTTCCAGCAGTAGGATCTGCTCCAGGAGATGAAACAACAAAACTATTCTTAGAAGCAAATGGCCTTCTTGAAAAACTTAATACAAAAGAGGAGATATATTTCCTACCAATTCTTATTGAGGGAAAGGCGTCAATTTATGCATATAAATTAGCTCGTAAATTAAGATCTGAAGGAAAGATTGTAATTACGACTAAAGATTATACAGATATTGGAAAAGCTTTAAGTCAAGCTAATAAAAAGGAATATCCATTTGTAATTATTCTAGGTGAAGAAGAATTTAAAAATGGGAAGTATAAACTTAAAGATATGAATTCAAGAGAAGAAACAGAAATTAATCTTTAGTTTGTTACTATAATAGGGTAATTATCTTTTTTGATTATTCCAGATAGATTAACTAAACAATTTGCAATCTTTTGTGAACGCAAATACATGATTTCCTGTCTTTTGTCATGATAAGTCATTGATAAGATATTATCATGTACATATGCGTAGACATATCTTTTTGCAATTTCTCTTAATGATATAAAATTATCTCTAGTACTTGAAGGAAAGTTTGACTCATGTAGAAAAGTTACACTCGCATTTTTGTTAAATGGGGATTCTTCATGTCTAAGACATTCAGTATGCAACTCTAATGTACCTCTTGCTAATTCTTCAATTGAAATATATTTCGGATCGGATACTTTCATTGCCAATTGTTTTTCATTTATTACAACTACTGAAGGATAAACCTTATTTGTAAAAGATAGAGCTGACATCAGACTAGTTCTTAATATTTTGCTTATTGCACAATATGTGAAATGTCTATCTAAAATTTCTTCTGTGCTTAATACTTTCGCACCAAACAAAAGTGAAGGTGGAAAATGATAATTTTCAACTTGCCACCTTATATAATAATCAGGATCATTCTTAGCTAATAACTCTTCCATTCTTCTTGAAAATAAATTAATAGAGAAGATAATAACAGTTCAATAATATTTTTGTTTAGGAATAAATTTAGTAGTTATTGTGCGTTTTGCCTTTCGGGTGCTACAATACACCAGTCTAATCTACTGTCTTACTTCAAAATTTCTACTGCCATTAAATTATCAACCTTTTAAGAATGAGAATATTAGTAGCAGATGATGATACTGATATCGCCTCCATTATCAAATCTATTCTTGTAAGAGAGTCTTATGCTGTTGATACTGCTTCTGATGGGAGAAAGGCCTACGATATGCTTCATAACGAGGAATATGACCTACTAATGTTAGACCTCATGATGCCATATCTTTCAGGTGAGAATTTACTTCGACAAATAAGGTCAGAAAATTTAAATACTCCAGTGATTGTTTTAACTGCAAAAGATAGTACTAATTCAAAAGTTGCCATGCTTGAAAGTGGTGCTGATGACTATATTTCTAAACCATTTGAGCTAGATGAAGTAGTTGCAAGAGTTAAAACTGTAATAAGAAGAGCTAATCATAATAATGTAATTCTAGAAGTTGATAACTTAGTTTTAGATCCTGTAAGCTATAAAGTGGAAAGAAATGGAGTTGATATCGAACTTTCAGCAAAAGAATTTGCTCTTTTGGAATTTCTTATGAGAAATCAGGGAAGTATTGTTAAAGAAACTCAAATCATATCGCATGTCTGGGATCGTGAATATGATGGACTATCAAACATTGTGGCTGTGTACATTAAATACCTTCGTAATAAAATTGATGATCCATTTCCACATCTTACTAGACTCATAAAAACAGTGCGGGGATTTGGGTATAAGATAAGCGAATAATAACTAGCACTTGACTTCTCAAAAACTTCGTGTATATTAACAAAATTAGTTTACTATTTCTTACTGCCTAAATATGCCTAAAAATAAATCAAGTAAAGCGAAAACTGTGAACAATAATACTAAGAAGACTGCACCAATTAAAGATGATGATGATGCACCTATTGTAAATACTTCAGAAGATTTTACAGATGCATCTGATGATCTGGAAGATTCTGATGATTTAACTTCTACTTTTGCTAAAAGAAAAGCTTTAGCAGAAGATGATTCATGGGATGTGGTGAGTACTGATGAAGATGATGATGTTCTCACTATTAAGTCTCTATCTAATGATTTAACTGATGAAGAGCAGCTAGATGCAGTCATATCTGATTATGCAGGAATTGACGGCTTAGCACCAGAAAAATCAAATAAAGAGGACTAAAACCACTATAATGTGATAATATTCCAATATATATTTATATTTTCATATATTTTTTATGCAAAACATACTAGATAGTGTTACGTATACTTTAGAAAGACTTCCTAAATCACAAGTTAAAATTAGCTTTGAAGTTAAAAAAGAAGTTTATGATGACTATAAAAAGAAGGCTTATGATAAATTATCTTCATCAGTAAAGATCTCTGGATTTCGTCCTGGAATGGCTCCAGCTAATGTAACTGAAGCATATCTCGGTGCAAACCTAATTGAAGAAACAATGTCTCAGATGTTTCCTTCAGTAGCTATTGCAGTTCTTGAAAAAGAAAATATTAATCCAATAGACCAAGTTAAATATGATGTTACTGAAGTAGATCCATTAAAAGGTATTAAGTTTGTAACTACTTTTACAGTTTATCCTGAAGTAAAACTTCCAGATCTTTCAGGTGTTAAGATTATTAAAGATATGCCAGCTGTTACAGATGAAGATGTTAAAAAAGTTACAGACAAAATGATCGAAGATGCTAAAAATGCTGAAAAAGATGAAGTAAAGAAAGCTACTATTGCTTTAAATGATAATTATGTTGTAGCTTTGGGAACAAAGGCTAAAACAGTAGAAGAGTTTAATTTGGAAATAAAAGAAGAGATAGTTAATCAAAGAAACATGATGGCTACTGATAAGTATAGAATGGATATTATTAAAGCTATTGTAGAAAAGACAACTTATGATATTCCAGATATGTTTATTGATCTAGACTCAAATGCAAGGGAAAAGGAATATGTATCTAAGATAGAGAATCTAGGACTTAAACTTGATGACTTCTTAAAATCTCAAAAGACTGATATTGAGAACTTAAGAAAAGCTTGGAGAGAAGAAGCAATTGAGAGAATTAAGACCGAGATAATGCTCTTACAAGTATCAAAGGATTATGATCTTAAAGTAGCTGACGAAGATATTAATCAAGAACTAGATAAAATTGATAACAAAGAGCTTAGAGCTCAATATGACACTGAAGATGGAAGACGATATGTCTTTAGTATCCTTATTCAACAAAAAGCATTAGCTAAATTAGTTGAATTAGTAGAGGGAAACAAATAATTAGTAAGTTTTTGATGTAAACTGTTAGATAAAAATGAAGTGTTACTAAAGCGATATCGTTAGATAAAAAGTGT
>JBAXKR010000056.1:0-6679 GCA_037135235.1 bacterium
TCTTAAACTTCATAAGGATAAGAATGGCAACCCTTACTATAGACTTGTTCTTGCAGATAAGACTGGAGAAATTAAAGCAAATATTTGGGGTGACAAGATGCCTGATTGCGAAACTAGAGATTTAAAAAGAGGTGATATTGTGAGTGTAGATGCTGTAGTTGATTCATACAATGAAAAAACACAACTTAATATTCTTTCACTAAAAAAAGTTAAAAGTGGGGATTATGATCTTTCAGATCTTCTTCAAGTAAGTAGGTTTGATATTGATGAATTATGGGAAAGACTTGAACTTCAAATATCTAAAATAAAAGATGATGATTACAAAGCATTAATTAAGAATATTTTTAAAGACGATAAAACTAAAAAGGCATATAGATCAATTACTGCAGGAATAGGTGTTCATCATGATTTTGTAGGAGGACTTTTAGAACATGTAGTTGAAATGATAGATATAGCTAAGTCTATGAAAAAATGGTATCCAGAAGCTAACTTTGATTTAGTTGTTACTGGAATATTATTACATGATATTGGTAAAACAGAAGAAATTATTTCAATTGGTACTACTTTTGATAAAACTGAAAGAGGAAGATTAGTTGGTCATATTGTTTTAGGAACTGAATTAATACTTCGAAATTTACCAAAAGATTTCCCAGAACAAAAGAAAACAATGATTCAGCATATTATTCTCTCTCATCATGGTGAATTACAATTTGGTGCTGTAGTTGTTCCTATGACAATGGAAGCACAAATTGTATCAATGGTAGATAGAGCATCTTCTCATGTAAGAATATTCCAAGAAGTACTAGGTAGGCATGCAAGTGATTCTAGTTTTACTGATTACAGTAAATATGCAAATGCATCACTATTTGTTTCATCAACTGAAATGCTTGATAAGATAAAGCAACAACTAAGTCTCAAAGATTTTGAAGATGAGGACTATTTAACTGATGAACAGAAAAAGCTTCTTTAATGATGGTATAGCTTATTAAAATTAATATGGAGAAACCCGATTCTACAATTTTTGAAAAAGAGTATTCAAAGCTTAATGTAAAACAAAAAGAGGCTGTAGATAATCTTGAAGGCCCAGTTATGGTAATAGCAGGTCCTGGTTCTGGGAAGACTCAGGTATTAACTCTTCGAATAGCAAACATATTAAAACAAACTCAGGTATTTCCCTCAAATATTCTTTGTCTGACATTCACAGAAAGTGCAACTTACGAGATGAAAAGTAGATTGAATAAGATGATTGGTCAAACCTCATATGATGTAAATATATTTACATTTCATTCGTTTTGTTCATACGTAATTAAATCATATCCTGATTACTTTACAGATCTATCCAATTTTGAAGTTATTAGTGATGTGGAAAGACTAAAAATAACGATAAGCATTTTAGAAAAGAATGAATTTAATAATATTAAGACATTTAATAGTCCATTCTTTTTTGCAAAAGAGATAATTAGAAGAATATCAGAGCTTAAAAAAGAAGGCATTGATTCAATAAGTTTTAAAGTATTAATTGATAAAGTTAATATTAATTGGGATAAGAAGAAACTAAATTCTTCTAAAGGTACAAATAAATCAGATATTAATGATGAACAAAGAAGAATAGATAAACTTAATGAAATGGTTAAGTTCTACTCTATTTATGAAGAAGAATTAAAGAAAGCTAAAAAATATGATTTTGATGACATGATTAATGCTGTACTTAAGACTGTTAGTATGGAAGAAGATTTAGCTTTATCTCTTCAAGAAAGATATCAATATATTCTTGTAGATGAATATCAAGATACAAATACAGCACAAAATAAAATAATAGGATTGTTAACAAAATATTGGACTGATCAAGGAGATAATCCAAATATATTTGTTGTAGGTGATGATGATCAATCAATCTTTAGATTTCAAGGAGCATCACTTGAAAATATTCTATACTTTCGAAAAAAGTTTCCTAAAACAAATGTAATTGTTCTAGATAAGAACTACAGAAGTAATAGCACAATTGTTGAAACAGCTAGAAAGTTAATTGACACAAATTCTTTCCAACTATCAGATGTAGATAAATCAATTGTTAAAAAATTTGATTCAGCTCAAAGTGATAAACCAAAATATATTGAGAATGAGATAATAAAACTTGTAGAGTTTGAAGAAGGAGAGCTGGAGTCCTACTATATTGCTTCCAAAGCTAAAGAATTAATTGCTAAAGGAATAGATAGTTCTGAAATAGCTGTGATATTTAAAGAAAATAATGATGCATATCCATTAATGGAAGCATTCCAAGCACTTAATGTTCCTTTTACTATTGATGCAGGTGAGAATATTTTAAACTCAGAATTAATAGTAAAAATTCTTAAGTTACTTGAAGTAATTAATGATCCATATGATGATATTAAATTTTTCACAACAGCGTCATATGACTTCTTAGGTATTAGCCAACTTGATCTGCTAATGCTTTCAAACTATTCAAATAACTATTTTAGAAAGAACAAGGTAGAAAAACCTTTGTTCGATATCATTACAACTGAAAATCTATATTCAGAAACAAAGATTAAGAATCCTGAAAAACTAACTTGGTTTACAAATAAATTAGTAGAGTGGGCTAAGCTTTCACAAAATACAAAATTATCAGATTTCTTTTCACATATTATTCGAGAAGCAGGAGTTATTGACCTCATATTAGTTGATAACAAGAATATGGAAAGTAGTATTAACATTAAAAATCTTAATGTAATTAATACATTCTATGAAGAGATTAAAAAAGCAGAAAAACTCTCTGAAGAATATTCTTTAAAAAGCTTTCTAGCTGATATAACACTATTAAAAGACTTTGAATTTAGTATTAAGGAAAAAGAAAATCCACTTAAAAATGAAGGTGTAAAGTTAATGACTGCTCATAGATCTAAAGGACTTCAATTTGGTTATGTTTTCATATATGGACTTGTTGATAAGAAGTGGAGCAACAAAGTTGATAGAGTATCGATTAAATTCCCTAACAACTTAGTAAAAATGGCACTTGAAGAAAATACTAGTGTTTCATTTGAAGTTTCTAAAGAAGAAAAAGAAGAAGCTAAAAAAATGAGACTTGAAGATGACAGACGAGTACTTTATGTTGCTATGACAAGAGCAAAGCATCAGATATATTTAACATATTCACTAAAGTACAAACAAAACTCATCTGAGAAATCAAGACTTCCTACAGTATTTCTATCTGAGATTGAAAACAGTATTTCAAAAGTTGATCCTAAAGAAATGTTAGAAAACTTAAGAAATCTAGCTGGAGCTAAAATAGTTTTCCAAGATCTTGATAGAAATATTCCTACAATTGATGAAGGTGTCTTTATAGACTCAATCCTTACCAAGTTTAAGATGAATGCTACTAGTCTTAACAACTATTTGAAGTGCGGATATAAGTTTAAGCTTAATAATGTACTAAGACTTCCAAGGACAAGATCTCTCCTAATTGGAAGTTTAGTTCATAAAGCACTAGAACTTTTCTTTAAAGAATATAAACAAACAAATGCTTTGCCTTCGCTAGATAAGTTGATAGAAATATTCCTAAAGCTTTGTAAAGAAGAATACATATCAAAATCTGACTATAAAGCCATTAAAACCGAAGGGGAAAGTCTACTTGAAAAATATTACACAGAGTATAAAGAATCATTTAAAAAGCCATTAGAAATTGAATATAATTTTGGATATAAGAATGTTTACTTTGATGATATTCCACTTTCAGGAAAAATTGATAAAATAGAATTAATTAAGGAACCATCTAATCATACTGAGAAACCAATTGTAAGAATAGTTGATTACAAGAGTGGAAAACCTAAGTCAGATAATGAGATTGAGGGTAATACAAAGAATTCCGATGGTGATTACAAGAGACAGCTTCTCTTTTACAAACTCCTATCTGAAAATGATCGAAATTTTGAATATGAAGTTAACGAAGCAGAGCTTGATTTCTTAAAGGATGATAAAGGAAAATTCAAAAAATATGTATTTACATATGCTGATTTAAATAGAGTAGAAGAACTTAAAGAACTTAAAGTTCAAATTAAAAATAGTTGGAAAGATATTAAAGATCATAAATTTGAAAGAACTAAGGATTTTTCTAATTGTGAATCATGTGAATACAAGGATCATTGTTTTCCTGGAGGTACCCCTAGCTAATTCAAATTAGATACTTGATTTAATTGAAATTAATCAATCAAGAAGAGTATAATTCAATCCCTAATAATTTTACTCTCTAATCCAATGGTTTGTTTTAATGAGATACCAATATTAAAAATAACAGAACAAAATAGACTTCCTCATCATAATTTAACAAATGCTCTGATTTTCGAACTTCGTAGTGTACTTATTACTCAAATTGGAGCTGATCTTATTAAACCTGGTGATAAATATCCAAATGTAAGCCTAAGTGCTGATAAAGTAACTAAAGAAATTAATAGTAAACTGCATGGACTACAAACTCCAGTATTAAAAGGGGAATATGAATTAAGAGGATTTCCAGAAATATTAAACAGGATAATTAGTATATCAGTTGAATCCATTTCAATGACAGATGAGTTTGTATATAAAGCTCAATTTGATGCATTAACAGATTTAGAAAAATCAAAAAATATTTCAGCGACTTGTATACCTACAGTTAACCTAAATAAATATCCAATCGATTTGATTTTAGAATGTAGACATCCAGTTATTCCATCTGTATCTGTTTTAGCTTTCTATCTAAGTTACCTTAGGAAAGCAATAAGCGAAGTGAATTAATATTCATTCAAAGGTTAATCACTATTACTTTTTCTCTTTGCATTGCTTTGATACTCTCTTCTATTCCTTGTGTTCCACTACCTGAAGCTTTTATTCCTAAAAATGGGAAGTTATCAGGACCTCTATCTGATTTTCCATTTATTTGTACTGTTCCAACTTCAAGTTTTCTTGCCATATTAAAAGCCTCATTAATGTCATTTGTAAAAACATCCGCTTGAAGACCATATTTTGATCTGTTTGCTAAGTGAATAGCTTCATCTATTGAGCTAACTTT
The DNA here is from genome assembly GCA_037135235.1 of bacterium. Lineage (GTDB taxonomy): Bacteria > Patescibacteriota > Dojkabacteria > JBAXKR01 > JBAXKR01. The sequence continues at coordinate 5,042 of JBAXKR010000056.1, forward strand.
GTATACTGGAAGAATTGGTGCAAATTGTTCTTCAAAGAGTATTCTTGTTGTAATATCTGATACTTCTAATATTAATGGATAGACTAAGTTATCTTCTCGTTTTGGTTCCCATGATGGTTTTGCTCCTTTTGCTATTGCTTCATTTGCAAGCTCTTCTGCAAAATCAGCAGCCTTCATATTAATTAAACAAGATATGTTTGTATTATCAATAGGATTTCCTACAGTTAATTTCATTGTTTCTTCTTTTAACATGGTCATAAATTCTTCATATATTGAATCAATAACTAACACAGACTTAACTGCTGTACATCTTTGTCCTGAGTAACTAAACGCACCTTGAACTATTTGTTTAACTGACTTTTCTATATTTGCATTATTTGAAACAATTGCAAAATCCTTTCCGCCAAGCTCTAATAGATATGGTACTTTTGAAATCTTTTTTATGTGTTGTCCCACTTCAGTTGATCCAGTAAAATTAATCATATCTAAATCCTCATGCTCTATTAGATAGTCACCGATTTCACTTCCTGCCCCTGTTATGAAATTAATAACACCAGAAGGAAGATATTTATTAAAAATCTCAGCTAATATATATCCTGAAAGTGATCCTTGTGATGATGGTTTAAATACTACTGTATTGCCGCCAATTAATGCTGGAGCTATCTTTGATACACTAAGATTAATTGGATAATTAAATGGAGAAATACAAAGTACAACCCCAACTGGAATCATTTCTACAATTGAAGTTTTTTGATTTTTCAAATATCCCTTCATCGAATCGCCTGAGTTGGATTTTCCATTTTGCGATCTTTTTAGTTCTGCTACTGATAATATGAAATCTGCTGATCTTTCAACTTCAGAAATACTATCTTTTAATGGCTTTGAAATTTCTTCAGTAATTAATTTTGCTATTTCTTGTTTTCGTTCATTAAGTTCATCTGAAATCTTTTTAAATATTTGATATTTTTCGTAAAGTGGAGTATTCATCCATCCGTCTTTTGCTTGTTTTGCTGATTTAAATGCTTCATCTACTTGCTCTTTTGTTGCAAGTTCAGTTGTTCCAATCTCACTTCCATCTGTTGGTGATTTAATGACAACTCTTTTAGAATCCTTACTATCAAACTTATCTCCACCTATTATTATTTTTGAATTAAACATTATTGAGTTTATAAAAAATAAGAAATCCTTTATTATTATTACATGAATTTAGACTACCTTACAATTGTACTCATAATACTAATAATTGCACTAGTGTACTACCTGTTATCAAGGTTTACATACAACTACTATTTGAAAAGAAAAAACTTTAGAAATTATGATGGAAGAAATATATCATCAGAAATCATTTCAGGAGAGTCTTTAACTATTACTCTCTCAGTTTCGCATAAAGACTATCAAAGCTATATTGATACTCCAAATAGTAAATTAGTTTTGTCACATAAAATACTTAATGAAGCGAGTATTACTTCACTTGCAATTGTTTCTTTTGAACTATCTTTAGCAAAAGCTTTTTCATCTATCAAAATCCTTTGGATTATTAAGCAAATAGTTAATACAATAACTTTACTCTTTTCAAGTATATCGACTCTACTAATATTTTTATCATTAATATTAAATGATTCTTCAATGTATAATCTA
>JBAXKR010000057.1:0-6552 GCA_037135235.1 bacterium
AATTGTTGAACCAATAGTTCCATTACCAATACAACCAATTGAGCCTGTTCAAAATGTAGCACTACCACAACAAGTTCCTACTCAAGTAGTAAGTCCAATTGTTGAACCAATAGTTCCATTACCAATACAACCAATTGAGCCTGTTCAAAATATAGCACTACCACAACAAGTTCCTACTCAAGTAGTAAGTCCAATTGTTGAACCAAGTTTGCCACTTGTGAATCCAATTGTTCCTGCTCCAATAGATCAGCAAGTTAATTCTGCGATTCCAAATCCTGCACCACAAGTTGATCCGTCAATACTTACTCAGAGTTTTCAACAATTCCCTAATGGAAGTGAAAATAATCAATTATCAGGAAAACAAAGTCCTGAATATCAATCTGCTGCAAATGAAGCAGGAAATGAGAAACAAGTAGAAAAGATTGTTGAAGAGTTGAAATCTATTGAAAAATCTCCAGAAGAAACAAATGAAAAAGTAAAAGAAACTCCTAAAGTAGAAAATCCTATTGAGAATAATAACAAGGATGTACCTAATACAAAGATTCCAGAGATTGAAAAAATAAAGGTTTATGGGTATCAAATTCCTCAAAAAATACTAGAATTAGGTTCCAAAGTGAATGATTTAGCTAGTAGAAGCGATTTAGGTTCTGCAAAAACTTGGCTATATATTCTAGTTGGAAGAGTAATTGCCAAGAAAAACGCTTCAAAGAATAAAGATTCTGACAATGAATAATTAATCTTCTTGTGTGTATTCCCATTTTGCAATAGAATAGTATCAAGGAGGGATAATATCTTGAACTATACATATGCGTCTTCACAAAATACTGAAACAGATTGGTTATTAGTAATATTTTTATTCCTATTTTTTGTTGTACTAATAGTAGGTGGAATAATATTTCTCGTATTTCTCGCTAAAAAAGTTAGAGAGAGAGCAATGTATCGACGATCAATCAACTCTGTTCTTATGGAAGTTAGACTTCCTAAAGCAAATGATTCTGAACCACAAGCAGCAGATCAACTGTATGCAGGGTTAACTGCTATTTCTGAATCCCATAAAAATATTATTCAAAAGCTATTTAGAACTAAGCGTTCTGTATGTTTTGAAGTTGTTGCACTTCCTGAAAGTATTAGATTCTTTGTTAGTTCTCATAAATCAATTGCAGAATTAGTTGAAAAACAAATTCATGCAACTTTTCCTGATGCTGATATTCAAAAAGCAGATGAACCTAATATATTCTCAGAGGATTCAAGAGTTGAATTTGCCCAACTAGTACTACAAGAGGCAGATTATAAGCCAATCAGAAGTTATTCAGATTTACCAATTGATACAATGTCAGCAATTACAGCATCATTAAGTAGAATGACAGAAGGGGAAGGCGCAATGATGCAAGTGATAATTACTCCTGCTGATAAGAAATGGAGAAAGAAGGGAAAAACTTTTGTAACTAGTGTAAAAAATGCAAATGCTGATCCTGAGAAGAAGAAAAGTGATGCACCGTCTGAAGCAGAAGAAACTTTAAGTGGAATTGAAAAGAAGTCTACTAAAGCTGCTTTTGGTGTTGATATTAGAATAGTAACAGTTGCAAGAACAAGTGAAGTTGCAAAAATGCATTTAAATAATATTATTGCAACTTTTGAACCTATGGAAATGCCTGGTGCAAATGGGTTTAAGAAAAAGAAAATAAAGAATAGTGATAAAAGAGGCTTTATGGATGACTTTATATACCGTAATGCTAGGGAGTCTTGCATTTTAAATACTGAAGAATTGGCTACTGTGTTTCACTTTCCAAATAAAAATGTTCAGACTCCATATATTCACTGGTTATGGTCAAAGAGGTCTCCAGCATCTGAGGAGGTTTCTTCAACAGGTCCCGGGGTATTTTTAGGTACTTCTGTATTTAGAGGTATCTCTAAAAGTATTTGGATTAAAGAAGAGGATAGAAGACGTCATATGTATATTGTTGGAAAAACAGGGTCAGGTAAATCATGGCTTTTACAATCCATGATTATTCAAGATATTAAAAATGGAAAAGGATTAGCATTTCTTGATCCTCATGGTGATGCTGCTGAGTGGATTCTTGAAAGAATACCACCTGAAAGAGCTGAGGATGTAATTTATTTTAATCCTGCAGATGTAGATAGACCTATCGGGTTTAATATTGTTGAATTTCTTGACGAACAAGATAAACATAGAATTGCGAACTCATTCATTGGGCTTATGTATAAAATGTTCGATCCTAATAAACAAGGTATAGTTGGTCCAAGATTTGAAAGAGCTGTTAGAAATGCACTACTTACTGCAATGAGTATTCGAGGTTCAACTCTTATTGAAACTGTAAAAATCCTTTATGATCCAGCATTTGTAAGAAGATATATGCCATATGTCCAAGATCAAATGGTTAGAGAATACTGGGAAAAAGAAATTGCTCAAACATCAGATTTTCATAAGTCTGAGGTTTTGGGATATATTGTTTCAAAGTTTGATAGATTCATTACTAATAAGCTTATGAGGAATATTATTGGACAAGCAGAATCAGGATTTAATTTTAGAAAAGTAATGGATGATGGAAAGATCCTTATTGTTAATCTTTCTAAAGGTGTTGTTGGAGAAGAAAACTCACAATTTCTTGGACTTCTACTAGTTCCTAAAATACTATCTGCTGCTATGAGTAGAGCAAATATTCCAGAGGCTCAAAGGCGAGACTTTTATCTATATGTTGATGAATTTCAAAACTTTGCAACCGAAGACTTCTCTCAGATTCTATCTGAAGCTAGAAAGTATAAACTAAATCTAATTGTTGCTAATCAGTATATTGGTCAGATAGAGGAAAAGATTAAAGAAGCTGTATTTGGTAATGTTGGATCTATGATTAGTTTTAAAGTTGGTGTAGCAGATGGAAGCTATCTTCAAAATGAATTTGCTCCAGTATTTTCTCAAACTGATCTAATCAATCTTGAAAATCAGAATGCTTATGTAAAGCTTCTTGTTAATAGTGAGTATCCAGCACCGTTCTCAATTAAAACTACGTTTGATGCTATTAAACCTACAACAATTTCAGGTGTAGAATATCCGGTAAATAGAAAAGTATTCGATATGATTAAAGAGCTAAGTAGACTTAGATATGGTAAAGATGCAAAGATAGTAGAACAAGAGATAACTCAAAGAGGAAAGATTTAAAAATCCACCACAGAAAAATATAACCCTGTATGCCTTGACTAGAGTAGTATAATACTACTTATTATATATTAATCTTTAATAATGCAAAACAAAGAAGCATCGGTTCAACCCATTAATTTTGAAAAAAGCGCAAAATTTGCAAGTGCGATGATTCTCGCTACTGCTGTAGGTTTTCTTGCTGGAAATTCATCTGCCAAAAATAATGAAGTAAAAATAGATAGTGGTCTACTACAAAAGGCCTCAATTGCATCAAAGCCTGTTGAAGGAAAATCAAACTGTGTAACTATAGATCCAACTAAACTAGATATTCAAGCTGAACTTAGTACTTTTTCAGTTGTTGATGGGAAAGTTGTTAAATCAGTTGTAGTTTTTGATAAGAATGGTGTTCAAGTTAATGGAGAAGCTTCTTCAGTTACAGTATTACAAATTTCTGGAAAGGGAACTGAGTATATGGTTACTTCTGATGGAACTGGAACTCAAGTCTGTGAAGGTGTAGGAAATTTATCTCAAAAATAATAGTAGTTGGTAAAGTAATTGGAAAGAGAAGGGTAACACCTTCTCTTTTTTTGGGTTAAGTACAAGTTTTTGAATAATTACTTGCCCTATAGTATAATAATATCGTACTAGTTATTAATATACAGTGATGTTTGAAAAATTTGAAAATAGAATGATGCAGAGGTATGAACAATTAACAAGAAAACCTACTAGAAGGGAGGTAGTATATTTAATTGTTGGTTTTGTTATTGCTGCTGGCTCAAGTATGATAAAGTTAACTCCTAAAGAGGCGATTGATATTGGAAATAATCCAGTGCTTATAAATGATAGTTGTATCCATGATATAAAAATAACTTCAGAAAAACCGTTAGTTCAAATGGATATCTACACAGAAAAGAATGATAATAATGGGGTTATGGATCTTGAAAAGCAAAGCTTGGATTTACCACAGTCCATACTAAATGGTAAACAAGTTTCTGTTATTACCCTTAATACTCCAATCGGAATTGCAGTTGCATCCACTATTCCTAACGGAGTGAGTCTTGATCTATGTGCTAAATAATAATAAACAAGCAAAGTATCTTTTTTTGCTTAACCTAATCCACATGTTGTAAAATCATCATAAGAATACGGGCGCGTATTTCAGTGGTTAGAAAGCGGTTCTTATAAAGCCGATGTCGGTGGTTCGAATCCACCCGCGCCCACCATCTAGATTAACTGTCAAAACTTTAAACATGAAGATGTATCTTTCTTCCTTTAGACTTGGTAATAATCCTGAAAGGCTTTTTAATATGGTTGGAGGGAATAAAAAAATCGCAGTTATTGCTAATGCTACTGATTTCAAACCTGAAGAAGAAAGAAAGGCTAAAGTTCAAGCTGAAATTGATGCACTTTCAAGTTTAGGGTTAAAAGCAGAAGAAATAGATTTGAGAAAATATTTTGGAAAATCTGATGAACTTAAGGGAAAAGTTGATGAATTTAATGCAGTATGGGTTAGGGGAGGGAATACTTTTTTACTAAGGCAGGCATATATGAAGTCTGGATTTGGTGAAATAGTTAAGTCTAAAGTTAATGATCCTGATTTTGTTTATGCAGGATATAGTGCAGGGGTATGTTTACTATCTCCAGATATGCATGGACTTGATCTTGTTGATGATCCAAATCCTAAAGCAGAGGGTTATGGCGAAATGAATACTATTTGGGAAGGACTTGCTTTGATTGACTTTGCATTTGCTCCTCACTATAGATCGCCAGGACATCCTGAAACCGAATTGATTGAAAAATCTGTGAAGTACTTTGAAGACAACAATATTCCATTTAAAGCAATAAGCGATGGAGATGTGATAATTATATAACAATGTAATATGAAGATATTAGTAATTGGCGCTTCTACATCTGGTAAAACCACATTGGTTAAGTATTTAAGATCTATTCGTAATGATTTACCAATTTCTGAAATTGATGAAGAACTAATGGCAATAAACAAAGGTGTCTTTCCATTAGATGAGAGCTTAAAGAAAGAAGTATTAACTCCTAAGGTCATTAAAGATATACTAAATAAAGAAAATATAATATTCTTTTCAAATACTGATTATTTTACTATCCAAGATTTGAAATCTTACAAAGATAAAGGTTTTAAGATAGTCCAGTTAGAATTAAGTCTGGATAAGCTTATGGAAAGAAATAGAAAAAGAACTACTGAAAATGGGTACCCCGATATTAGCGAATATTTACCTGGAATGGTTGAATATCAAGATGAAATCAATAAATCTGGATTAGTGGATGAAGTTATTGATGCAAATCTATATACTGAAATGATTGCTAAGAAGATTCTTAAATTATAATTCTACTATCTTTTTCTTGTTTCCAATTGGAGATATCTTAAATTCTTTAATGAATTTGTAAGTTGAGGATAGTCTTTCATGTCCTACATATTCTGCGAGGAATTTAGGTTCAGCTCCAGATTTAAGTTGGTAAACAATAAATGTATTTCTAAGATCGTTTACTGAAGTGTTTTCTATTTCTGCTTTTTCAAAGTGTCTATCTATTGCAGACCTTATGTTTCTAATAAGAAGATTTCGTCCAGTTTTAGTTGTAAAAAGATAATCATTAGCTGGTTTTCTTGCACCCACCATCTCTTTAAAGAGATTTGCAATGTCTTCAGTTATAGTAATTTTTCTTTCAGGACAACTTGAATATTTTGTGATAATAATCTCGTTTTTCCCATCTTTCTTTGTTTTTGGTTTTATATCGCCAGTTCTAAGTCTTGAAAGTTCTCCAATTCTTATTCCAGTTTGTAACAATATTTCAACGATTATGTATACTCTTCTATTGGTTTTTGTTGCGTCTCTTAAAGCCATGAATTCTTGTTTTGAAAGAATTCTTGGAAGTTTGTTCTCAAATTTAGGGTGACGAATATCTAAACTAATGTTGGTATTAACAAGTCTTTGAAGGTGAAGAAATCTAAAAAAAGTCTCTATACTATTTAATTTTCTCGAAACTGTTTTGGGAGTGAATTCATTGCCACTTAAGAGCTTTGCTATATACTTATCAATATTTTCTTTAGTTACTTTCTTGAAGTCTTTGAAATTATTTTGCTTTAAGTATAGTATTAACTGTTCGATATCTTTTTCGTAAGCTAGAATTGTAGAGACAGATTTACCTTGTTCAGTTAATACCTTTACAAATTTTTCTAAGATCTTGTCCATAGTGTAGTTTGTTTTATCAAGACATATTCTAACAACATAGTTAACACAAGTCAATTACTACAGGTTATGATAATAGCTAGGATAAAATATATATCAAAAAAAGCAGAAAAACATGCGTATGCTGAAATGGTCACCGATAAAAACGGAAAGAGTTTTTTTATTGCATGCGGT
>JBAXKR010000058.1:0-6538 GCA_037135235.1 bacterium
AGGGAGGAAGTGTTATGATTATGGCTAAAACTTTGCTTTTGTTTGGGAAAAATAATAGAAAGATATTCATGTTTGACACTTTTGAAGGTATGAGTAATCCAGAAGATGTTGATAAAGATATTGAAAACCAGGAAGCAAAGGTACTTTTAGAAACAAGTGATAAAAATAGCAGTTTTGTTTGGTCATATGCTACGGAAAATGAAGTTCGTAAAATATATTACTAACTGGATATCCTGCGAAAAATTTTATTATAACAAAGGGTAAGGTAGAAGATACAATACCTATGATACTACCAAATAATATTGCACTACTCAGATTAGACACAGATTGGTATGCATCAACTAATCATGAATTAAATCATTTGTACCCCATCCTATCTAGTCAGGGAGTCTTAATTATTGATGATTATGGTCATTGGCAAGGTGCAAGAAAAGCTGTAGATGAATATTTTAATTCTCAAGATTTTAAACCACTAATGCAAAGAATTGATTACACAGGAAGATTAATACTTAAACCATAAGAATTCGATTCAAAGATTTTAGTTTTATTGTTCTCTTACTTTTGTATATTGACTGTTTAATAGAGTAAATCTAAACCAACATATATCGAATTCTGTTATATCGAGATGTCTTGATTCTTTTAAGATACTCTTACCTTTTTTCAAGTGATCCATACATGTTAACCTCTTCTTTGCTAGTTCACTTATTTTTTGTCCCTTACACCATCCTTTTCCAAAGAAATATTTGTATTTCAACTGGATTTCTGTTCCTTACTTTATTGCGCATATATGCAGAAGTTTAAAGCTTTTACATTATACATCAATTTGCAATTTCTATCCCAACTTATTCATTCTAAAGAAGAAGATAACTAGTGAAATCTAGATAAATTAATATTTGACTTAATATTAAGATTCAGATATACGGAAGATGTTTTTCAAATCAAATACAATTTATGAATAAATCAATCATTAGAATAAATTATTTAGATGGATTAAGAGGAGTTGGAGCACTAATTGTATATATTCATCATTTTGTGTCAGCCTTTCTTCCAGGTATATATTTTCAAGATTGGACACTAATCCATTTTACATTAGAAAGGTCCTTGGCAAGGTCCCCACTGTATTTTATTTTTAGTGGTCCAATGGTAGTTTATGTATTTTTTATTTTAAGTGGAATAGTTTTAACTAAAATTGCTTACGAAAAAATTAGTCCCGATAATTTGATTTATTACCTTATTAAAAGATATTTTAGATTATCTGTTCCTGTGATGGCATCTATATTGTTAGCATTTGTTTTGCTTATCGGCGGGTATATGTTTAACTCAAAAGCAGGAATAATATCTGAATCGAATAATTGGCTAGCTACTTTTTATAATTTTGTTCCTGATTTAGGAAAAGCACTCTATCAAGGAAGTGTTGGGGCAATATTTTGGAATCAAGTGACATATAATCCTCTTCTTTGGACAGTATATTACGAATTTCTTGGTTCAGTAATTGTTATGTCCTTTGTAGCCTTACTTAAGAATAGAAGAATCTTAAAGACGATAATTGCTGTTGGAGCTGTCCTTATGTTTCCTGGAAGTCCAATTACTTCATTCTTTATAGGTATGTTTATATATGAATACAAATTTATACTCAATAAGGGAATAAGTAGAGTTTCAAAAATTGCAATTGCATGTATTACATATTTACTTTGGGATTTCTCTGTAAATGGATTTGTTACTAGAACCTTTTCAGTTAAAGCTGATATTTCACAATATATTACTGATTATCAAACAATACTTTGGATCATAGTTGCATCTGGGATAATAATGCTTACAATTGAAACACGGTTGATACAGAGAATATTAAATACTAAACCCATCCAATTCCTTGGAAAGATATCATTTTCTTTTTATTTAATACATCTAATACTAATTTGTTCTGTTAGTAGTAAGATTTTTTTACTCGTAAATAATTTACTTCCTTCCAGATACCTAGTTACAACTGTTATTACATTTGTAATTACAACTATATTAACAATTGTTGTTTCTTGGATTTTTGCAAGATTAGTGGATGAGAAGGGAATCAAACTATCTAACAAGGTATTTAGTCTATTATCAAAAGGCAAATAGGATATAATTAATGTATGATATATATATTCTACGGTCCTACTGGATCAGGTAAAACTGATCTTGCAATAGATCAAATATTAAATAATAGAATCAAAAGTAATAGAGATGGAGAAGTAATATCTGCAGATTCGAGGCAGGTATATATAGGTATGGATGTAGGAACCAATAAGGATAGAAATAAATTAATTAAGAATAATATTAAATATCACTTAATTGATATATTAACTCCAGATAAGAAGTTTAGTGTTTGGCAGTGGAACCAGTTGGCTAAAGAAAAAATACAAGAAATAATCTCTCGAGGAAATGATATATGTATAGTAGGAGGTACTGGCCTCTATATTGATTCACTTCTTTATCCAAGAGAGTATTTGTCCTTTGGAGGGGTTGAAAGTCTCTCTAAAGAGAGTAAGTACAATACTGATAATTTATCCATAGAAGAAATACAAAAGCAATTCGCAGGTGATTTCAATCAGGAATATGAACTACTTAATTCAAGTGAAAGACTCAATAAAAGAAGGCTATTAAATAATTATTTAAAACTTAAACTAAAAGAAAGTCCTAAATTGAATAATTATGTATTAGAGAAGGGTAGTTTTAAATTAGTTACTCCAGAATATACCAGTGAGGAGTTGTACAAAAAAATAAACAACAGAGTGGAGAAGATGTTTGAAGAAGGTTTTATTGATGAAGTTAGATATTTGATCGAAAGAGGATATAAAGATGCCGAAACAATGAATGGGAGTGGATATAAGGAAATAAAGGAATATCTTTTAGAAAAGAATGAAAGTGTGGAAGAACTGAATAATATTAAAGAAGAAATTAAGAAGTCACATAGAAATTACGCTAAAAGACAAATAACTTGGTTTAAAAAATATGTAAGTTTGTAGACAAAAAATATTAATTTGTTTAGCATGTAACATAATTTATTATGTCTTGGAATTTGAAAACTAAAGGAATTGTAAATAAGTCTCTAGATGATGTTGAAGTAACAAAAGATAGGATAAGAATCATAGATGAAAAATATATCCTGAAGAAAATATATGAGGAAAGATATAGGTTTTTCTTAAAGAATTTATCGGGGGGGAATGAAGCAAAAACTGTTGAGATTGGTAGTGGTGCAGGCTTTATAAAGGAAATAATTCCAAATGCAATCACATCAGAACTACTAAAGCTTCCAAATGTTGATATGCATTTTTCTGCACTAGATATGCCATTTGAAGATGAAAGTGTAGATAATTTTCTTATGATAGACGTTCTTCATCACATTCCAGATATATATAAACTTTTTTCAGAAATAAACAGATGTTTGAAAAAGGGTGGAAAACTGATATTTACTGAGCCCGCAAATACTCTTTGGAGTAGATTTATATATCAAAACTTTCATCACGAAACATTTAATCCCAAAGCCGATTGGACATTTGTTAGCCAAGGACCGCTTTCAGATGCAAATGGAGCACTCCCTTATATAGTTTTTGAAAGGGATATAAACAAATTTAACGAACTTTATCCTAACTTTAAAATTACATATTTTAAGAAGCACTCTCCAATTAAATACTTAATTAGTGGTGGATTTACTATGAAACAACTTCTTCCAAACTTTATGTTCCCAGTTGTGAATGTTTTCGAAAAAGTAGTTACACCACTTAATTCATTATTCGGAATGTTTGAAACAATTATAATTCAAAAAAATGAATTACCAATACCTATATAGCAATTACTTTTATTGAACCCAAGTCATTATTTATATGTTGCTAATGTTCCTCTATGATTAACTTCACTTATTTTTGCCTTTTCTATGAAAATTTATGGGATTAAGAATTATGCATTTATTTTGTAAATTGTAATTAAAGATAATAGAATGAACACCAAGTAATTATTTTATATTTATAATATTCTTATGGTAAGTAAAATCCTGAAAATAAAATTAATAGATTTAATTGTATTAATTTGGTTTCTGTTTATAGCTTACTGTTGGATAATAAGCTATTTCAACATGTTTACAGTTGATATTGTAAGAATAGCAAGCATTCCCAGCTTTTTATTAATCATTATCTTTTCAGTATGTAAACTATTCACTTTTGTAAAATTACTAAAAACAGAAAAGATTGAAAAATTTAAACTTGAAACTGTTGAAACTAAGTTAATAACATTTATTACTATTGCAATAATCTCTGCCATACTACTACTTCAATTGGTTACAATTGTAAAATTACCTCCAACAAATTGGGACAGTATGACCTACCATTTGGCAAAGATAGGTTTTTCTTTGCAATACAAGAGTATGATACTTCCTTCAGGAATCCCTGAAACCAGAATATATTCTAGTCCATGGAATTCAGAAATCGCTAATGTTGCATTCTTCAGTGCTTTTAATAATGATATTCTTGTAGAATTACCTCAGTTACTTGCGGCAATTGGTATTATTTATTTGCTAATTAACTATATCAGACCGAGAAAAATATGGGTTTCAATTATTTTTTTCAGTATTCCTATCTTTGTAACTCAAATGGTTACAACGCAGAACGATTTGATCTTTTTCTTTTTAGCTGTTTATGTTTTTACGAAATTTGATGACCTTACAAAGAATCTTAACGTTACAAATGTAATTCTATTTGTAGTAAGTTGTTGCCTTATAATAGGGACAAAGGTAACAGGTATACCAGTTATTGCAGTCATTGTAACCGTATTATCTGTGAATAAGCTATATTGCATTCTGAAAAATAAGATTAAACTTGTTCTTCCACGTCGGATAACATTATTTAAGATTAGTATTTCTTTGCTAGTTATAATTGTACTAGGTTTATTTGCTGCTCTGCCAAGTTATTACTATTCTAAAAAATACTTTAATGATTATTTGTATCAACCTCAGTCTACAGCAGTAAAATTTAGTATTGGATTTAATACTGTTATTGAAAATATTAAACATTTCGGAACAATAGTAATCTTGCCTCAGTATCTTTATCATGGTGCGTATAATCATGATACAGGGGTATTGGGCGAAACATTTATGTTGATATTTGGAACTAGTATTGTATTATTTCTCTTTTCAAAGAAATTCAGGAATAAGGTCAGTTCAAATCCATTATTGCAGGTTTCAGTAGTCTTCTTGTTGGTATTTATCACAATTCATTATCCTGATGATTGGGACTTAAGGTTAATAATGTTTTCGTTTATCACTCTATTTTTTATCTTGATAAATTTACTAATTGATTTTTCTCCTTTTCTTGAAAAGCTATTGTTAGGCGTTGTTGTTTTGGGATCTTGCTTAATTATTTACACTTGGGCAGGTTTTGTTGTTCTACAATACTTGCCTTATTTAGATAAGTCTATGACAATTGCTGATTATAAGAGGGTAGATAGAGCATCATTATCAGCTTTATATAATAATATTGATTTCAATAATGGGAAAAGCCATAGCATATTGTTAATTGGTAGTGAGGATACTTGGGTATATCCGTATTTCAATTTAAATAGTTTACTACCAAATACAATAACTTATGATAAAAAATATGAAAAAAACAAATATGATTTCATTGTTTTAGATCAAATGCTCTATACAAAAGAGATTAATAGTGAGCTGTTAAGGTGTAATACACAAATAGGAGCTGACGGATGGACACTTATTTATGCAAGAGATAATAAAGAATGCAAAGTATCTATCTAATTAATTGATAACTATATATTGTATTTCAAAATTTCAAGAAATGCCTTGTAACCATCAGAAAGTCCTCTCATTTTCTTCCCTTCTTCTATTGTTCTTGGGTAATAGTCGATAGGAATTTGTTTGAACTTAAGGTGTACATTTCCCTCTTTTTTATATTTTGACAGTTTTGCAGTTATTTCTGGTTCAATACCGAAGCTAGTTGTTGCAGTTAAATCCCTTGATATTTCTCTGAAAATATCACCTCTTACCATTTTATAACAAACTTCCATGTCTTTTGTCCACATTCCATTTCTAGGACCAGTAAACATGCTTGATAAAGCACTAAGTAGCTGATTTCCAATCCAGTTTGATATGTAAATAACTTTATTCTTTTTATCAAATCGATTTCCATATACAATATCTACATTTGTTTTCTCGAAAGCATCAAGAAACATAAGTAGATTTTCCGGATTATACTCTAGATCGGCGTCTTGGATAACAACCAAATCTCCTGTTGAAGCTAATATTCCTCTTTTAACAGTTCTACTTTTCCCCAGATTCTTCTCGTTATTTATCAGTTTAATGCGAGAATCAGATGAGTATTTCTGAAGTAATTCCCATGAGTTGTCTTTTGAACCATCATTAACAATCACAAGTTCCACTTCAACTGGCCATTTTATTTCCAAGATTTTTTTAATAATTTCGGGTAATGTTTTTTCCTCATTGTAGCTGGGCATAATAAGTGATAACTTCTTGGTATCCAATTTTTATTCAATATAATAA
>JBAXKR010000059.1:0-6483 GCA_037135235.1 bacterium
ATATATATGCTTTAAGTAGATTTTCAAGGTTACATATCTTGTCATACATATTATAGTTTTGTTTAACCCATTTACTCCAGCTAGATTTCGAAAAAACTAACCGGAGATACAGGTTTTATGTTTTCCTTATCAATGATAAGAATGGAGACAACTTTGTGATCTTTTAAACTCTGAATATTAATCCTTAGACGAATATTACTGGTTCTGGCACTTTAGATCTCTGGTACAACGAAACCCAATATTGTTGTTACGATTAGTCGGTGTATTATTCAAATTCATAGCAAATGCACCTGCATTAGATGTATTATTCCAATTCCCACCACGAAGGAAGCCATTTAAAATTGTCCCTTAAAATATTACCACAATTATTTACTCCAAGAGTAAAGAAGTTTTGCAATCTCATTAAGTCTTTCAGAAACACTTAAATATTGTTTTATACTTATATACTTCAAATCTTTTGAGAGACGAATGAGGATGCGAAGGCAATCTAATTCATCTGATATACATATTTGTAATTCAAATCTTTCATTAGTCCTAGATTTGTTTGCCTTGATAATATTGGTAAGAATCTTAAGACATGTTTCTTCTATTTCTTTTCCTAATACTTGTTTATGTGCTTTGGGAAAGCGATCAATAACGGGATACGTATCCTTAACAAGATCATACATTTTCTGAAATACTATTAGTTTATCTTCCAAGAATTGGTGATAAGATTTATGGACTTCAGTATAGGAATAATTAAGTCCAATGGAAAATGATACTGAAATGAATTTGATTCCAGTATTTACTACTCCTTATTCAGGTTCTTTAGCACATCTTTTATCTGATTCCATGGTAAGAATTCAATTCCATTTACTTGTAGTTTCTTATCATCTCCATAAATTATATAACCTCCACTTTGCTTCCCAATATTCTTATTCCAATACTCTATTCCTTTTGAAAAATCTGAACTGTAGCTTGCTGAAGATTTAATTTCTACAGGAATTTGTTTACTTCCGATATCTAGAATTAAATCAACTTCATTACCATTTGTATCTCTATAAAAGTAAGCTTTGACAGAGTTGTATGAATTATTAATTTCCTTTTGAAATTCAGAAATAATGAAGTTTTCAAAAATATTTCCAAAAAGATAATGGGATTGTAATTGCTCTGCATCTTGAATATTAAGAAGTGTTGTAAGCAATCCAATATCATAGAAATATAGCTTTGGAGATTTAATTAATCTCTTTCCTATATTTTCAAAATATGGTTGTAAACGAAATACAATGTAACTAGCTTCAAGAATTGAAATCCAATCTTCAATTGTATTTGGAGATACTCCGATATCATTCGCAAGAGAAGATGTATTTAATAATTGCCCTGCTCTTCCTGCCAGAAGAATCATAAACTGTTGAAATTGTGATAAATCACTAATATTTCTTATTTGCCTTACATCCCTTTCAGTATATGTTGAAATATATTGTTTAAAGTAATCTTTAGATGTTACTTGTCTCGTGTAAAGACTTGGGTATCCACCTTTTAGCATTTGTTTCAACCTATTTTGGTAAAGTAAATCACCTTTTTTAAGTTCTCCCAGACTTAATGGAAGAATTGTCTGATATGCTGATCTTCCCGCTAATGTTTGAGATATTTTTTCTGAAACAAGTAAATTTTGAGAACCACTTAGAAATATACTTCCCATTTCTTGCTTTTTATCTACTAAGACTTGAATATGGGAAAGTAATTCTGGAAATCTTTGAACTTCATCAATAATTATTTGGCTTGGATTTTGGTTAAAGAAAGTTACAGGATCATCTTTTATTGTCCTTAAAGTAATCGGATCTTCCAAATTAAAGTATTTATACTTTGGATAATTATGTTGTAAGAATGTAGTCTTACCTGATTGTCTTGGACCAGTGATAGTAATTACAGGAAAACCCTTACTTAAAACTTGTATTCTTTTTTTAACATCTCGTTCTATATACATGAAATCATCTTACAGCTTTTCGTGCAATTTTGCAATCCAACTTCAAAATTACATAATTTTGAGCATTTAAAGTAAAAGATAAATATAGGGAAAAAGAGGTTGAAAAACAAGCGTAAAGATTTGATAAAGAAGAATATTGGTTACATTTTAATTTAGTAAGGTTTACTTAAGTTCAATGGGTAATGATACTGAAATATTATTTTATCTTTCCTAAAATCTTAATGAAGCTTTTCCAATTTAAGAGTTCAAAATTCTCTGTTTTAATCTCTATTTCCCCATCGTATATTAAATAGTTATTCCCTTTATTGGGTTTTTCTATAGAGTTCCAATATTCAAGCCCTCTGGCAAGATCAGGTTTAAATGTTTTACCGGCTTTAATTTCAATTGCATCAGTTTTAGATCCTTGATCAATCAGTAAATCAATTTCATTTCCATGACTATCTCTCCAGAAGTATGGTTGAATTAATGCTAATGTGTTTAATTTATACTTCATCACTTCTGTAATCATTAAATTTTCAAATATAGAGCCTCTTGCAAAATGAACTTGAAGCTCCTTCGCATTATTAATATTAAGCAGATAACAAAGTAATCCAGTATCATAAAAATATATTTTAGGACTTTTAATAACTCTTTTCCCATAATTATTAAAATATGGTGATACTCTAAAAACAATATATGTAGCTTCTAATATACTTAGCCAACTTGAAACAGTTTTGCTATCTATTCCTAAATCATCAGAAAATGACTCTGCATTGAATATTTGTCCTACCCTACCTGCTAATAACTTCATAAACATTTGAAAGTTTGAAATATCTCCAATATTTTTTACAAGTCTTACATCTCTTTCAATATATGTGGAAAGATAGTTAGAATAGTATTGAGATGAATCCATATTTAAGTCATACAGTCTTGGGTAAAAACCCTTGTAAATAATTTCTGAAATATCATTTCCCAATATATTATTATTCTGAAGCTCAATAATTGATAGTGGAAGTAAGTTAAAAATGGCAACTCTACCTGCTAATGTTTGGGAAACTTTTTCAGAAAGAATGAGATTTTCTGAACCAGTAACGATAAATTGGGCTAACTTTTTACTTTCATCAACTGCAACTTGAATATATGAAAGAAGCTCAGGATATTTTTGAACCTCATCAAATATTGTTCCCTCACTATTTCTACTCACAAAACTTTTAGGATCACTCATTATTAAATCTCTAGTATTAGGCTCTTCGAGGTTATAGTATTTATATGTTGGAAAACACAGCTTCGTCAAAGTAGTTTTACCTGATTGTCTAGGTCCTGTTATTGAAATAACTGGATACTGCTTTGCTAATTCTTTAATTTTGTCTGTTTGTATTCTTGTTATCATGAGGATATTATACTCTGTGCAAATCCGGAATTCAACTCCAGAATTACACAAATTAATGGATTAGGCTGGTAGTAAGCTATTCTTGTTCATCAAATATTCTCACAAGTTCGCTTTCCCATCCAAAACAAGTCCTACCTTTTGTGAGTAATTCAAATGAAGCAATTATTGATTTATCTATTTGGGTGTAATCGATAAGTACATTAACTGTATCCGAAATGAAATCACCGACTACTCCATCAGAATCATCTACTCCACCGGAACTTAGCTTTTTATCTATTTTTAATAACAATTGAATAATCAGGATAGCTGAATCCATGCATACAGGAAGATTAGAAATAGTTTCAGATAATCTTAAACACCCCTCAGTAAGAGAAGCTTGATAACTAAACCAATACCTAGTAGATCCAGGATAGGCTTTAATATATTTAGAAGCTTCAGAAAATGATTTTTTTGTTAATTTAATTTCATCTAAAGTTAGACTTCCAGTTTTTTCACTACTTACAGGCTTAGTATGTATATTTTTTAACTTTTTCGGGATTGGTTTACCTAGATAAAGTGAATAAATAGCAGTTGCTACCATATGCTTACAAAGGATTTCTTTTTGACCCATATAACAATCACAATGACCATATTCATAATCTATTTGAATAATAGAGGTATGATATGGTTCCCTCCCTATTACAGTTGCATGGCACATACCATTTTCGAATTTAAATTCCGTCACTTTTGATTTTTCATATAACTCTAAAGCCTTCTTATACATCTCTAGGTCAGTACTATATATGATTTTTTCAAGATCAAAATTTCTCATACCAGATATTATCATAAGAATTAAATACAATTACAAAAACCTATTGAGTTATATATCGAAGAAAGGCATTCACATTCTGTTACTTTCCCTACTCTCCACTGTTATATACATCGAATATCTCTTAAATACATCTTATGAAAAAAATATTAATAACAATATCTATCTTTTTAATAACCGCAATTTCTATGCTTGGGGTATTTAGTACCGCTGTAATTGCTAGTAGATAATAGCTACAACAATAGTCATTTCCATTTTTCATCAATACTATTGCAATATTGACAATAATATACTATCCTCCTGCTAGTGAAATTTACACTCGGTTTTATTATTTAATTTTTACATATTCATATATGAGAAAGATTCTAGCTACAGGTCTAATCTTTTCCATGACACTAGTTTCCTTTCTTAGTATGCTCAACACTGAAGTAAGTGCTGCTGGAGGTTTAACTCAAACTTGCAAATTTACTTCAACAAAATTACCAACAGTAACTTGCGTAACTGATAAAACATTAGGTGCTAGATACAGACAAGTTGTAATAAAGAATAATGTAATAGTAAGTTACGGAGTAATTATAGTTTGTAAAAATCCATCTTTCCCAATGGCATATAATTGTAGTTACCTTCCAGGTATTTAACAATCTCTATAATCTTGATTTTCTAGAAATCATATTAGATTCTAAAAAGGAACCATTAAATAGGTTCCTTTTTATTCATTCAAATTTACCCCTTTGCAATATTTTTCTAATTCGTCTATCATTCGGCTATACAAATATTCACATATATTTTTAAAATTAACCAATATGTATGAAGACATAGACAAACCCGTAAAGGTGACTTGTGCATTTGATAATCTTAAAGTTACACCAATTTTTCTTCAAGTAGGGCAAAAGGTTGTTCGAATTAAAGAAACAACTATGAATAATAAGATGTACAGAGGATCAGAAACTATATACTTTATCTCTGCATCTAATGATACAGCTTGTTACTTTCTAAGATTCGAAAGTGCAAACCTAAAATGGGTACTTGAAAAAGTTTGGTACAAAATGTAATGGATAACTTAACAACAATTCCACAAAGCCATAGAAGAATAATGCATATAGATATGAATTCATTCTTTGCTTCAGTTGAACAACAAGCTAATCCATTTTTAAGAAACAGATCTATTGGAGTAGCAGGAGGGACTGAAGACTTTCATGCAATTCTTGCAGCTTCATATGAGGCTAAGGCTAAAGGTATTAAAACAGGAACAAGAAATGGTGATGCTAGGATATTAGACCCAAAGATAATAATTGTTCCCATATCACATAATAAATACTATGACTATTCTGTAAAGATATTAAATATATTTAGATCATTCTGCCCTACTTGCGAAGCATATAGTGTAGATGAGGCATTCTTAGATTTTACAATGTATGAAAGAGACTTTTTAAAATTAGAAAAAATAGCTTTGGAAATTAAAAAAAAAATAAAGCTTGAGCTAGGAGAATGTATCAGGGCATCCATTGGGATATCTAGTAATAAACTACTTGCTAAAGTAGGTTCAGATTTTAAAAAACCAGATGGATTAACAACAATAAGATATGAGGACAGGTTTAAATACCTAGATACCTTGAAAATACCCGATATATGGGGGTTCGGAAGAGCTATTAGTTACAAATTAAAGTTACTTGGTATCGTGGATTTTAGTAAACTACGATACTTAAGTCCCGTGGTTTTGAGAGATACATTTGGAGGTTACTATCATAGAATACTGCAAGTAGCGAATGGAAACGACTATAACTACATAAAAAATACACTACTAACAGAGGATTCATATATTCCTAAAAGTATGGAACATGCCCATGTTATAGGTATTCCATATACAAACTTAAATGACTCGCTAGAACTTACAAGAAAATTATCTGAGAAATTGTCGCAAAGACTTAGGAAATATGATGTATATACAAGAGATATATACTTTAGAGTTAGAGATGTTAATTTGTATGGTATTAAAAGCTTTACTTCTCTCCCCTTCTCCACAAGAGATGGACTAGAAATATTTTCTAATTGTAAAAAACAATTCATTGAATATTATAGGAATAAAAAAATGAAGGTTAAATATATGAAAGCCGTGGAAGAAATACAAGATAAATATTTGCCTAGCTTAGTATTGTCAATCCAAGAAACTGATGAAGATAGCGTAAAGAAAGCTGCTTACTTAAATAGACTTAATACGGAAAAAATAATTACAGATGAGTTGTTAGATCAGATCGTACCTGTTGAATGGCAATCATTGCATCAAGAACTATTTTTGTCCTATAGTTTATTACTTCAAGCTGATGAGCAAAGATATAATTA
>JBAXKR010000060.1:0-6480 GCA_037135235.1 bacterium
ACTCAAATTAATATTTCCAGTTCAGATTCTGAAAATGTAGCAAATGAAATAACAGATACAATTGAAATATATTTTAAACAAACTATTGGGTTATTAATTAAATATAAGGGATTGTTAGAAACAAATTTAAGTGAAAAGTCAAAATTTAACTATAAACAAAGATTAGTTTCTCAGTTCCCTTTCTTATTCTTAGTTTTAGGCGAGGATATTATACTCTATCCAAATGATTACGCTCAGGATCATAGACTAAACTTATGGAATAACCCAAATAGATTAAATGGTAGTCTTGTTCCTTCTTCAGATGGAGTAAGACAAGTATTAGACATACTAAAAATAATTAAGCTAGGAGATCCAGAAAAAAGAAATAAAGAAATTACACGATTAACAGGTATATTTGAATCAGCAAAAATTTATGAAATTACAACACGTACTTCAAATAATTCTATTGCAGAGCTTAACTTGATGTTAGCAAAACAAGATGTGATAAATAACTATAGTATTAAAGGAAGAGCAAATATTAAAATGTTGAATGAAACTGAATTAAATGAGTTTGTTGCCTTATCTAAAAAACTAGATCTATTAAAATCAATTAAAGTTGGGTTAAGACATAAAATTAATCAAAAGGAAACAATAACAAATGCTCAAGCTTTACTAGAATCAATTGGAATGGCTGATATACAATGCTCGAGTGATGTGTATTACCAATCGTCTAAAGAAAGTAAACTTAAATTATGGGAAACAATACATAGTAATTCGCATGAATACTTTAAGAAGATAAATAGCAGGGCTGGACAATTATTCCGTATTAGTAAACTTCAATCTATATTAAAAACAACTTCTTTGATGAGTAAAAATAATTCTGATGTAAATAAGCTAAAGAATACACAAGTATTAATCAATGAAATCAAAAACATATTACCTGAAATAAATGAGGATGTGGTTAAACAATTCGCAACTAATTCTAAGACAATCCAAGAGTTATTACTATCTTCAAGAGGATTCTACAAAGGTAAAAATGATAAACAAAAACTTTCTAAAGTTGATGAAATATTTAGTTTATTAGTTTCTGACAGAAAATTTAATCACATAACAATTTCAACAAATACTACAAAACTATTACTTGAATTTATCTTAGAGGAGCTAAAACTCGATTATGAATATATGGATCAAAAGGATATATTGCAAAGAAAGCAAGACATTCATAAATTAATATTAAAAAGTCCAAAAGAAGTAACATTAGCAGAATTAGAATATATTGGAGTTCCTACAATAATATCAATTAGAAATACGTTAGGTATTTTTCCAAAACTCGATGCAATTAAAATACAAAGTAATATTGATTCAATAAATCAAATATACTTAAAAATTAGTGAGGTTAAAAAAGTCTTAGTTAAAGCAAATAATAATTACATTATTTCTAAAATCGTTAAAAATCATGGAGTTGCAAGTGATGAAATAGAAAGAGAAATAAGTAAGTTCTTAAAATCAAAAATGATTTCATATTCAAATGACCAGTTATTAGATAGTTTTCTTGTAAGAAATATATTAACTGTGAAAGATACTTTTGAGGAAATTTCAAATACCTTAATTAATATTTGGGGTTACGAGAAATCATTAAAGATTACTGAAGAACTTCTGGATAATGATTTAATTTTTGCAATGGAACACCTACATTCGTATGCCTATATAACTGGTAGCTTAGCAGATGAGAAATTTAAAATAGAAATTGCACAAGAAGTGCATAAAAACGAGGTTGCAAAGTTAAATAGAGTTGGTGCTAAAAGATATTATTCAGAAAGAATACATAATGCTAAACATAGAATTGAATTGGCTGCTTCAGATTATTTTGTTTATTGTATAAATAACAAAGCAGTTGTAAGCTAAACAATTCTGAATACATTCCACAAATTGAGGATTAATAAATTAGTTGTTGCGATTTATTCTATATCTCGTTAGACTAATATTATTAATTTATATTTCATATTCAATGGAAGAAAATAAGGCAAACGTATGGGGAACTCCTAGTAAGAATCCTCAAGCAGTATCTGAGACAGTAAATGCTACAGTTACTAAACCTTCAAATACACCTATATACCTAGTAGTAGTCCTATTAGTATGTGTATTTGTACTATTAGGTTTAGTCTTTTTCCTTTACTTTAGTCAAAATGCAAAGAATTCAAATCCAACAGTTGCAACTACAAAGACTAGCTCAATTGCTGCAACTGAGAATACTTCTACTGCATCATTACCTAGCTCTACTGGATCTACAAGCTCAAATAGCTCAGCCTACTATAAATACTCAACCAATTCTGGCAAGTATGTAACATTTGATTATCCAACTGGTGGAATAATTACAATTCTTTCAAATAGAGAGGATAAAACTTTTACAAAAGCATTGGATATATCCGATATTGAAATAAAGATTGATACATTAACATTTGGTTCTTCAACAACATTTGGTGCTGATGAATGTACTCAATATACATATGATGTAAGCAAACCAAATGTAGTTTCATATGTTGGACCATCATATAATGCTTCCGGAACAAAAATTGCTAATGTTAAAAGTGGTACATGGGATATATCAAGTGATAAGGTAGTTGTTGTTAACAAAGATAAAGGTTATGTCCTTATTGCAAGTGATAAAATTGATGGTAAGTTCTTAATGCTTGATAATTATAACGAAAGCACAGGACTTAGAGCTACTGCTGGTGTATATAAGAATATTTGTAACAATATTTCCTTTACTCCAAAGGGATTAATACAAGATACTACTGCATCTTCATATGTTGGACATAGAGCCTTCTGTGGTGCAAGTGGAGTTTCATTTACTGAAGCTAAAAAATGTGTTGAAGTATTAGATAGATTCATTACTTCATTCAAAGTTAAGTAAATAGGATTAGAATTAAATAGACCACTTCAAATTACTTGAGGTGGTCTTTTTATTATCTTGAAATAATATTTATAAAGGTATAGATTAAATTAGTTAATTTATTATTTCTTTTGTATGGCATTTAATAATATTGACAGTAAAGTCGGAAGCCTAACAATGGTAGGTATTGCGGCATTAACTGCAGGGCAGATTGGTGTTATTCATTCTGAGATGCAAGGTGGAGAAAATCCATCCGGCACTATTGACAGAAAATACAATCAAACTATTAATGTTGCAGACTTTCCAGTAAATGGTTTTTCACTCTATAAAGAACAAATGCAAAAGGAAAAAGCAGCTTTAGTAGATAAGGTATTTACACTCAAAGGTGAAGCAACGGAAGATGGTAAAGTAATATTTGATGGAAAGAAAACTGGTGTAGAAAAGTGTGCTTTATCAAAATTTGAAATGTCTACAACTGTTAGAACTGAAGATGGCCAAACAAAGATAGATGTTATCTTTAAAACTCAAGATCGAAGTGGAGAACCTTTGAAAGTTACAAGTTTACCAATCTCAATAAATGTCGCAGCTGGACTATTTCTTGAGGGAGACGCAAATGTAAAAGTGGGTTGTGATGTGTTATTTAGTGACAATAATGATCCAAGTACTGTATATGTGGCAAGATACGATAGTAAATCTAAAGCTACTTTTAAAATGGATGAATACAACAAGAGGTTTGATAAAGTAGAAGAACCTAAGGTACCAACTTTATCAAATCCTGTAATGAAGTAAATAGGATTAGAATTAAATAGACCACTTCAAATTACTTGAGGTGGTCTTTTTCGTAGCAGTGAATCTTTATAAAAGCTATACTATATATATTTAAAATATTCATTCATATTAAATGAAAGATGAAAATGTTAATGCATGGGGAAGTGCAAGCAAAGTAGCCTCAGAAGTAAAAGAAACTCTTAAAGTAATTCCTACCAATGCTCCAAATACTCCGCTATATTTAGTAATAGTATTACTAATATGTGTGTTTGTACTTCTTGGTTTAGTTTTTTTCCTATACTTTAATCAAAATACTAAAACAACTACTAATCCAGTAACAGCTGTCAATAAATCATCAGTAAGTGTAACTGAAGATACAGTTGTATCAGAAGATTTATCAACTTCATCATCTAATTCAAGTAGAGCTCCATATTACAAATACTCAACAAATACTGGAAAATACGTAACATTTGATTATCCAGTTGGGGGAAGGATTCTTATTGAATCTATGAGGGATGATAAGACTTTTACTAAGGCTACTGATATAGGATCTATTGAGATAACTTTTGACA
This sequence comes from bacterium, assembly GCA_037135235.1. Lineage (GTDB taxonomy): Bacteria > Patescibacteriota > Dojkabacteria > JBAXKR01 > JBAXKR01. The sequence continues at coordinate 4,213 of JBAXKR010000060.1, forward strand.
ATATTGTAGTAGGAACTGACTCAAGTGGAGGAATTGATGAATGTCAAGAAGTAACTTATGATATTTCAAAACCAAATCAACTATCATATAGAGGTCCGGAATATTCTGGAACTGACAAACTTCAAAATGTAAAAACTGAGACTTGGGATCTATCAGGTGATAAAAATGTAATTGTGAATAAGACAAGAGGCTATGCTCTAATTTCAAGTAGTAAAATACCTTCAGAATATGGGCCATTTTTAATGCTAGATAAATTTAGTGATCACGGTGGAGAAGTCGCAGCAGATGGAATCTATCATAATTATTGTAATAGTAAAAAACTTGAGCCTAGTGGGTTTCTTGTTAGTGCTAATGGTAATTATCCATATAGTGCGTATTGTCATTCGTTATCTGGAAAATCTGATACTATTACTGAAGCAAACAAATGTGTTGAAGTTTTAGATAGATTCATTACTTCTTTTAAAGTGAAGTAACGTATTTAATAGAATATATTAAGACCACTTCAGGGTAACTTGAGGTGGTTTTTTTCTGCTTTCAATATTATAGCTTAACAGGGTATAATTCTATTACTCATTTGGTGAGGGCACCTAGCTCAGCTGGCTAGAGCATCTCGTTTACACCGAGGGGGTCAGGGGTTCGAATCCCTTGGTGCCCACCAAATTGATATATTCCTCTAGAGTTTATCCCCATAAGTCTTAGATATTGGGTCTTTAAAGATAGTTGCTTTTGGAGGATAGAATGTAAATATCCCAAAGACAATTGGTATAGCTATGAGTAGAATTATTGCTAATATGTCAGGAATATAGAATGTCATATTTGTATATATAAAGTATTGGGCTATTAGTCCAAGGATAATAGCTATATAGAATATGGCTATAGTTATCCAAAATGGAACCTTTTTCATAGTTAATCGGAGTGGTTCATACATAAGTGGAACTCCAACAAGTTCAATTATCATAAGTACCAAAACTGAATTCCCTATATTCATATATCTTCCATTAAGTATTAGGAATTGGAATATGAATGCTAAGAGTGTTGGACCTACATATAGCTTCATATGTTCCCATGTGCTTTCATTAACTGCAGAAAATGTATGAAGTAATATTCCATTTTTAAACCACTCGTGAGTAAAATGAAGAAGTGTTGATGGAATACCTACAAGAAAAAATGTAAGAATAAGGGTTAATTCTAGACTCATCTTGTATATATTAATATGTTATTTACTCATAAAGACTAATACTAAACCAAATAGAACACCAATTACTCCAAATATCCAAAATCTTATGGTAACTTTCTCTTCCTTCCAACCTAAGAATTCAAAATGATGATGAATAGGTGCCATTTTAAATATTCTTCTTCCAAGTACTCTTCTTCCAATTCCTTGTATTAATGAACTTCCAAGCTCAATTAGGAATACTGAGCAAAATGGAATTAATAGAAATGGTGTATTAAGTGCAAATGCAATACATGCAAGCATAGTTCCAAGTGCAAGGGATCCTACATCTCCCATTTGTACTCTAGCTGGTGGGGAATTAAAGTAAAGATAAGGTATTAGCGTTCCAATCATTATTGCACAAAGAATTGCAATTGGAGTGTTACCAATAACTACAGCTGTAATTAAGAATCCTACAAATGAAAATATTGAAAGTCCACTTGAGAGGCCATCAAGTCCATCAGTAATATTTACAGCATTAGACATTGTAATAACTGTAAGGATAATGAAAGGAATCATTAATATTCCAATTTCAATGTTTCCAATGAATGGAAACCATATGTGAGACCATCCTAATCTTCCAACTATCCACCATACTATGAGTAAAGAGACTACAAATTGAACTAGTATTTTCTCATGTGCTTGAATCCCCTTTCCTGGATTACTTCCAAGCATAAAAAAGAAGTTTTTGTAAATTGTCCAAGGAAATAGGATTACAAGGTAAATCCTATACAATATGCTCTTGTGAACCGTTATGAGCTTAATATTTCTTCTAATTGATCTAACAGGTCTTTCTCTTCCATAAATGTTTAAAATGTCATCTAATCCTCCAAGTAAGGCGGATATTGCAAACACTAATATGGGTATTTTTACAGTTCCCGATAATGCAAATGTTTTAAAATCAAAGTTAGCTATTAAAGAAAGTAATATTGTAGGTATTACAAATATGAGTCCACCCATAATTGGAGTTCCAACCTTCATTGTTCTTTGTTCTACTATTGTTGAAAAATCATAATTTGCTATTCTAAATATCTTAAACTTATACAGTAGTTTAA
>JBAXKR010000061.1:0-6477 GCA_037135235.1 bacterium
TTGCTACTGTAACTGCATAGACTACGTTAATAATTGCTGTAATTAAAGAAAAGATTGCTAGAAATATGAAAAATTGAGAACCAAGACTTGAAAATGAACTGTTTGAATTACTATTACTTAAAGTGGATACTGAGATACTAAGTGATGCAAGTACCCCTATAATCCATAGATTTTTATTCTTCCACCAAATATCGAAACTTTTTTTTGCTATCTCAGAATACATTTTTGATTAATAAAAAATAAATATACTAGTTTGTTAACTCTTTGGATTTTTTAAATTCTTTGAATTTAATGAAAAAACTATTCCAAAAGCTAATATTTAATGTTATAGAAAGTGACATTGCAAATACATAAGTTAAACTAGCAATTGCAGTTATGACAAAGAATAGAATTGTAGCTAAAACAGGTTGAGTATTAATGATAAATGGGATTAAGAACATTGAAATAAACAAAAATATTACTGATATTGTTGAAGGAATTAATACTATTAAGTAAGTTATTCCACCCATTACTATTAACAATAGAATTGCAACAAAGACTATCTTTAAATTCTTTTTAATAAACATAAGTCCACTTTTAATCGACTGCCAAAATCCCTGTTCTTCAATTACAAGGTATCTTGCTGAAATCTCAAAACCTATTTGGCTAAAGTATGCTAATACAAATGCAATTACATAATATGCACACATTATTAACATTATTGACATTGAGTATGATGCTCCTGCACTTTCACTTGTACTTTTACTTAACTCGCTAAATTGTGTAAAAGAAACAATAGTAATAATAATTGAAAATATTACTACTACGATTAGTAGAGGGGAGCTTAGAATTAACTTTTGAGCGATTAATTTTACCCAGTTTTTTGAACCTAATTTTAGAGTTTCAATTATTCCTAATGATTTTCCAGTTTCATTTGAAATAGCATATCCTTTAATCATTCCTGCAAATAGCATATTGCCAACAATAATCACATAAAAAATATATATAATGATTGAAATGATAAAGACTATAGTGGTTATTGATATAAAAGAAAGCTCTGCTGATGTTGTGGATTGAACACTAAGTCCAGTTGTGCTATTTACCATAGTGCTACTGTATGGTTGTAATCCACTTGCACTTGTACCAATAAAAATACCAAAAATTGAAAATAAGAATGGGTTAAATAGTGCAATAAAAGCAATCAACCAATATTTCTTATGTCCCCACCAATTTTTTAATGTTAGGCTTAATACTCCTGAGTAATCCATATTTTAAATACAATTAATTAATACTATTTACATTTTAACACCATTCTCATATTTGTTTAACCAATAATGTGCTAAGAAAGCAATAATGATTAAAATTACTAAAAAGAAACTAAAGAATTCCCTCTATATTCTTCTTAAATCTCTCTTTCCACCAAACTGTGTCGTATGTGACAAAGAAGGTGAACTAATTTGTAATAATTGCTCAAGAAAGCTTATTAAACACAGTTTTGAATGTCATGTATGTCATCGAAAATGTGAAAATGGTGTGTATGTTTGTAAAGAATGTAGAAATATGACACTAATTCAAGGGATCTTCATAGGATATGTATATGATAATAATGTTCGAAAGATTATTGAGTTTTGTAAATACAAAGGATATTACTATGTGTTTAATAAGGTTGTAACTCTTTTGAGATTGTTGTTTAAAGATATGAAAAAGACATTACCAGTCCAAGATACGATGCTTGTTCCTGTCCCAATATTTTTTTTAAAAGAGAATATGAGGGGATTTAATCAATCAGAGAAACTGTGTGAATATATTAACGATATTCATAAATATAATTACCAAAAGCTGTTAACTAAAATATTTCCTACAAGATCACAAGTTGGGAAAAAGCAAGAAGAGAGATTATTAAGCCAAAAAGGGGTATTTAGAGTTAACAAAAGAAAGTTAAAAAATATTGAAAATATTAAGAATATAGTTATTGTAGATGATGTGATGACTTCAGGAAGTACACTTGAAGAGTGTGCAAAGGTAATAAAGGAAACACTTCCAATGATTAATCTATATGCATTTGTAATAGCAAGAGGGGAGATCAAAACTCGTAATAACTAAAGGAATATATTTTGGACGCGGTGGGAATTGAACCCACTTCCAAAGAAATCGACTTACCAACTTTATTCACATGCTTAGGAAATTTAATTACTTTCTATTGATAAAAACTTCCAAAAACCAATAAAAAGAATTTAGTTAGTCTTAATCTCGAAAGCTAAATCAAACTCTCGAAACTGCAAATTATGTTTTTTTACACCCTTAAGTACTTCCATAATCAAAATTACCTAAGAATGGACTCCAATTAATGAAGTCAGAGTACAAAACTTATGCTACTGCTAACATTGGTTCTTTTACGAATAGTGTTAGTGTATTCACAAATCTTGAAACCTCTGTTGATGCTGTTTTTACACTTATTGTGTTGTGCCAGCTAAGGCACCGTCAGTTATTTGTAAAGGAGATAGCTGACTAAAAACACTGCATGAGCTGATAAACCAACTCCTCTGTCGAAAGCCTTACGCGCCCATATAATATATCTCTTTGATGTTATTAAAGAACATGTATATTTTACCATATTTCTTGGATTTTTGGCTTACTTGTCTGATAGAATGAGAGACATTGTTAATAAATATTCATGGACCTCAATCATATTCAAATAATATATCAGCCACTTTCTAACTTAATAGTGGGGCTATATAACCTCTTTGGGGGGAACCTAACACTTGCAATTGTAGTCATTGCAGTACTTTTCAAGCTTGTTACTCTTCCTATTGCTCTAAGACAGATAAAAGCTGGAAAGAAGAATAAAGAACTTCAAACAAAGATGGAAGAAGTGAAAGAGAGATATAAGAATGACAAAGAAATGCAAGCTAAGGAATTAGCAAAGTATCAAGGTCAACTATTAGGTGGAACATTAGGAGGATGTCTTCCATTAATTCTTACTCTTGTAATGTTGCTTTCTATGAGATCTGTAATCATTGATCTTATGGATAGGGGTTGGCATGCATTTAATGTAGAAAGTTTTACAGAGGATTCAAAGAAGAAAGAGGATTCTTTGAGCTATAAACTTGAACAAGATCTTCCAGTTGGGAAAAATGAAGTAATAATAAGTCTTACATCTGAAAAAGGTAAAACTAAAAAATATGTAGATACATTTTATGTATATGAAACTGAAGCACAAAAGTCAGCAAACCTAACTGAATGGGATAAGATATATCAAGAAGAACAAAAAGATCCAAACTATTTAAATAATGACATAGCAGTATATTCTCCAGCATTTGTAGCAACAAGTAGAGATGCTCATGTAATAAATAATAAAAAACCTGATTTATCCTTCTATTTTAGAGCCCCTACAAGAGAAACACTAGATACCTCCAAAACTGTATTTACCCTTAACGGAGTTGATTTAACAAACAAAACGATAATCTCAAAAGGTGAAGCCATGAAGTTTGATACATTAGGAATTAATCTTTCTAAGGTAGCAACAAGTTTTGATATTAAAGATCCTTTAATTATTCCATACATACTAATAGCTGCAATTTTAGGAGTAACTCAAATATTTTCTTCAATGTTTAGTATGAACTCAATGACTGCTCAAAGTGCAAATGATAAACCAGTAGAGAAATCTAAAGATTTAGCAAAGAAGGATACTGATTCAAAAGATCCTTCAAAGAGTATGGAAAATATGATGGGTGGTATGAATAAACAAATGACTTACTTTTTTGCAGGAATTACTGCAATTACCTCATTAGGTTTTCTTGGAGGAGCTCAATTCTTCCCACTAGGTCTATCTATCTTTTGGACAGTCCAGAATGTGTTTGGTATAATACAGACGGTCATTCAGAATAGACTCTATCAAAAGAAAAAAACAGAAGTAATTGATGCAGTAATAGTTGAAGGGCCAAAAAAGAAAAAGAATAAGAAATAATTAAAGTTTTAGAAAAACACTAGTGGATAATAATACGTTAAAAGATAAGACAGAGAAGGTTTTAGCCGAATTAGCAAGTCTTATTAAATTTGATGCAACTCCAAAAATTGAAGTAGTTGATATTGAAGCTATTACGACAATAAATATTTCATTAGAGTCAGAAAATCTAGGATATATGATTGGTTATCATGGAAAGAATTTAGAATCATTTCAAACTGTTTTACAGTTAATTTTGAATAAAGGACTAGAAAAACCTGTTAGAGTTCTATTAAATGTAAACAACTATAGAGAAAAAAGAGAAGAATCACTAAAAGAAATTGCAATGGAGGCAGCAGAGTTTGTAAGAATGAATAGTACAGAAAAACACTTAGCTCCTATGAGACCATATGATAGGAGAATTATACATTTAGCATTAGCCGATCAATCAGATCTTGTTACCGACAGTGTTGGTGAAGGTGAAGAAAGAAGAGTTGTTGTTAAACTAAAGAGTCAATCCTAATTTATTACAGTTTTTTTAATGTTAAATCTAACGGTTCAAAAAAGAGATGTTCTAGGAAAACAAGTTAAAACTCTAAGACTAAAAGGTGAAATCCCTGTTTCAATGTATGGTCCTTCAAATCCTCCAGTAAACCTACTTGCAAATGGAATTGAGCTTCTTAAGATAGTAAGAGAGGCAGGAACAAACAAGGTGATTACAGTTGATTTTGATGGCAAAAAGAATAGTGTTCTTGTAAGAGAAGTTCAATATCATCCAGTAACAGCAAAATTAGTTCATGTTTCTCTATACAGGTTAGACATGGATAAACCTGTTAATGTTGAAGTTCCATTTAAAATTGAAGGAATCTCAATGGCAGTTAAGAATAATGTTGGATTTTTGGTTAATCCACTTGATTTACTTCCAATTAGAGCACTTCCATCTCAAATTCCTGAATATCTAGTTATCGATATTTCTAAGATGGATAATATTGGAGATTCAGTATTAGTTAAGGATCTAGTTCTAGAAAAGGGAATTGAACTACAACCTAAAGTTAAATTAAATCTAGCTATTGTAACTATTGTTCCTCCACAAAAGGAAATAGTTGAAGAAGTTAAAGCAGTTGCTGCTACTACTGAAACTACTGAAGCTGGTACTGATGCTACTGCAAAACCTGTTGAAGGTGCTGTTGCAAGTACATTAACACCTGTAGCTAAGGTAGAGGGCAAACCTGCAAAGAAAGATAAAGACGAGAAACAGAATAAAAGATAATCGTTTGATACTTTCTTAAAATTTAACTAGAATGAGTTTAGATTAATTCTAAACTCTGTAACTTGGACGATCAGACCACACAATTTAAATCATCTGATTTTAATGTAAGTAATAATGCTAGTAATGGTTTTACTCCTAGCGATGATGAAAAATCCAAGGATACTGTAGTTTCTAATTCAGTTGAAGATACAACTTCAGAAATATTACTTCTTGAAAAAGCTATTTCCGATGCAATGATTCCAGCGGCTCTAAAGGTGAAAACTCAAAAGATGTTGGATAGATTAACAAGAATGGCAAAACATGGAAGTTATTCTGGAGAATATGAATTAATTGAGAAATATGTAGAATGGGTGACTAAAATTCCTTTTAGAAAATTTGCTAAAGAAAATCTTGCTATAGATAACGTTAGAAAAGTCTTAGATTCAAATCACTATGGTATGCAATCTGTTAAAGATAGAATTACTGAATATTTATCAGTAATGAAATTACAAACAGATAAATTAACTCCAGCTGAGTTACAAACAAAACAAACTAGCACGGAGGATATGTCAGTACTAGAAGGAAATTCGTCTCATGCACCAGTTCTTTGTTTTGTTGGAGTTCAAGGTATTGGTAAAACATCTTTAGCAAAATCTATTGCACAAGCTATGAATAGACCCTTTGTTAGAGTTGCACTTGGTGCTATGGGATCTGTAATGCAACTTAGAGGACAATCCCGTGCATTTATGGGAGCAGAACCTGGACAAATAATTAAAGCACTTGTTAAAGCAGAAGTTTCTAATCCATTAATCTTACTTGATGAAATAGATAAAGTGAGTGGAGAAGAGTCTAGAAGATTCGACTTTATGGCTTCCCTACTTGAAATACTTGATCCAGAGCAAAATGGAACATTCCTAGATGCATATATTGATTACCCAGTGGATCTTTCAAAAGTTATGTTTATATGTACTGCAAATAACTTAGGAACATTATCATCTGCACTTTTAGATAGGTTGGAGATTATTAGATTCAGTAGTTATACAGATGATGAGAAAGCACATATCGCAAGAGATTATTTACTTAAGAAAGTAAGAAGTGCAACAGGACTTGATGAATATCAATTGTCTTTTTCTGAAGATGTTTGGCCTCTTATGATAAGACCTTTAGGATTTGATGCTGGTATCAGACAATTAGAGAGAAACTTAACAACTATTGCAAGAAAAGTTGCAAGGTTAATAGTAGAAGGTAAAATTCAAAATGTTCAAATAAATCCAAAAAACTTTAGAGAATATATTCCAGATGATAT
>JBAXKR010000062.1:0-6383 GCA_037135235.1 bacterium
GGAAATAAAGAAGGGGGATAAGGTTGGGTATAGTGGAGTGTTTGAAGCAAATGAAAATATGAGGATTGCAATTCTTCCAGTTGGATATAACGATGGGGTGAATAGAAGACTAAGTAATATTGGTGTAGTTAAGGTTAAAAATGAGTATTTCAAGATACTTGGAAGAGTAAGTATGAATGTCACAACAATTGATATTACCAATATATTAAATGTAAATAAAGGTGATGAAGTTGAGATATTCTCAGAGGAAAATAATGACCAAAATTCAATATTAAATGTTTCAAAATTATGTTCTACAATACCATACGATCTATTAGTTCATATTAATCCATATACTAGAAGAGAAATACGATTGTAATCTTTTTGGTTACATTTCAAATTCACTAATTATTGCTTTGTGATCTGAAAAATCTATATCAACAGTCTTTGTAGATAGATGTTGCATACCTTTTGAAAACACATGGTCAATTGGGAGACCTTCTGGGAAATCTTTTCTAGCAACATGATTTACTGCCAATGTATCTTTTATTTCCTCAGTGTGACAAGTTAGTACTTCTTTAATTTTTTCAACTGAATATGACTTTGCCCTAATATTAAGATCTCCTGAAAATATTGTTGGATAGTCTTTCGAATTCTTTATTAAAGAATAAACAATCTTCGACATATCGAACATTTGAGTAGTTTCAGTACATAAATCAGAAACATTAAAATGGGAGTTGATAACTTTCATGAATCCGCTAGGCGTCTGGACGAGAATTGACAGAACGCATCTAGGCTTTATAGAGTGTTTTACTCCTCTTGAATAAGGAAAATCTTTTGAAGATACATCATTCATAACGCTTCCTGATAACTCATCTTCCTTCTTAATAACTAAGGGTTGATTACTTGGAGAATTGTAGTATGTTCTCATTTCATCAATAATTGGGAATTTGGAAATAATTGCTTCAGTACTAACTCTATTCGAACTTTCGTGAATATAATTAATTCCTTCTGAGTAATAGAATCCCTTTGGGAGCATATTTCTTAATGGGCTTTGCGTTCCAATAGTGTAACTAACTTCTTGTAGGCATGCTACATCTATTTGATTATCTTTTATGAATTGAATAATACTTTCGGGATCTTTAAGTGTGGATGTATTTAACTGTAAATGTATTATTTTCATTGAGGTAAATATTAAATATGTTTAGATTCTAGTACAATCAGATATAACTATAAAGATGAAATTATGAAAAAATGGAAATTACTTAAATCAGAAGATGTTTCACCAAGCAAATGGTTTCCTGTATTAAAACAGAAACTTGAATTGCCTGATGGAAAAATAGTTGATGATTTTTATATTTCTCCTTTAGGTAATGTAGTAATAATATTACCAGTAACAAAAGAAAAAGAATTTGTTTTTGTAAAACAGTTCAAAAACGGAGTAAATGAAATTATGATTGAATGTCCTGGAGGTAATGTTCAAAAGGGAAAGACATTGGTGGAAAGTGCACTTGCAGAACTTGAAGAAGAAGTCGGAATTAAAACTTCTTCAGAAAATCTTAAATTAATTACAAAGATTGCAAGTAATCCAACTAAAACCAATCATATTTCATATTGTTACATTGCATTTGATCTTGAAATTAATTCAGTTCAAAAATTTGATTCAACTGAAAACATTGAGATAGTTAAAGTTACACCTAAAAAAGCACTTGAGATGGTTAATTCAGGTGAAATTATAGTAGGTGATTCTGTTGCACTTATTAACAAAGCATATTTTTTGTATCCTGAACTATTCAAATAATATTGAAATAATCAATTCTTGTGGTAGTATCTGCTGAAATTAATATATTTTGTGAAAATTTATGGAAAAAGAATATATATTTCCCCTTGATCCAGTTGAACTGTCACTAAAAAAACTAGGAACGACTCATGCTATTAGGTATGCATTAATATATAATCTTATGGCTCATTGTCATTACCATAATAATAAGGCTAATGATTTGATTAATCAAGGTTTGAAAAGCGGAAGGTTAGAGTATTATGAGATAAATGAATTCGGCGATAAAACTATTGGTATAGCTAAAAAAGTTGAACCTATTTCTTCTCTGTAAGTACAAATCCAATGTATTTACCAAACATAAGTCTGGTGTGTGCAATTATTGCAGGTACACCTGATAATAGAAATGAAAATATTGGGAATGTAAACCAATGTAACATTTCAATTATAAAATCAGAAACATAAAACAATATTTTTCTAATATTCCAAGGCATTTTAGAATATACTGGATGAGCAGGTCTTAGAATAAAGCTAACTACTATTGCAACAAGTCCAATTCCCGAGCTAAAGGAGAATATTAATGTAAGAATTTGTTGAGTGTTAGCCCAAAATATTGAGTATTCATTCATTCTTGTAAATAGAAGTACTGCCCAAGAACCAAGTGCAAATATTACTCCATTTACTGGCCATGCTAAATGATCAAGAATAACACTTGTTGTTCGCATAAATACATAGACTTTTGCTTTAATACTTAAATCTTTCTTTATTAATGTGTAGTACATACTTTTATTAAGGTATACAAAATCTTCAACTCCCCAAGCCCATCTTTCAACTTGTTTAAATTGTCTTTTAAAATTATCAATCCAGCTGTTTCCTTCACATGCATCTGAATCTATTATGCAAAATATTGTATGACATCTGACCTTATCAAAATGTTTGAATAGGGCAACAAAGAATGAATGAAAATCATCTGAGACAATACCTGGCTCATAGAAGTTTATGGATTTTAGAAGTTTCCATGATCCTAGAAATGTAGAAATTTGTATAAATTTTGTTTGTGATCTTGCTATTGTACTTATATTGTAAAAAGAAAATGCTGAATTTAATACTCTAGCAAAATGAGGAATTTCCCAGAAATTTTGCATATATGCCATACATCCTGCAAAAAATATATATTGTCTATTAGGTTCACTTAAGAATTCATATGTAAGATAACTAAAAAAGTATGTGGGAAATATGCTATCACAATCACTTGCTAGTAGTGTCACATAGTCAAGATCCCAATCCTTCTCTTGTTCTAGTTGTTTTTCTATATACTTTGCAGCTGAAAAACAGTTTGATCCTTTTCCTGCAATCTCTCCAATTAGTAATTCATGCTCATTTACCCAGATATGTCCAAAATATTGATCAAATTCAGTTTTGAGCTTAAAAGCTAAATTTTTTCCTTGAATATATTTCTTTTCATATGTAAGACAAATATGAATTTGCTTAGTATTAAATGTTTGAGCTTTAAGTGAATTTAATATTGGAGCTAGTACAAAATACCCTTCTTTTACGAAAGGAATGATAATGATATGGTTCATTTTTGATCTTCCATCTATAGAAATACTTAGATCTTTAATCTTTTGCTGATCCCAGTCAATTTGTGAAGATTTCTTGATTTTATAGAAAGAATATCCAAATAGGATAAGGTTTCTAAGTGATTTAAGTAACCATAGGATTATATAGCAGAGAATAACAGTGCCAAATATGGTTGGGAAGAATAAACTTGCCCAAATTGGAGATGTGATTAATATCCAAGTAGAAATACCGGGTATTTTTTCCAATATGTTATCGATATTAGGCTTATTCTTAGTGTATGTAGTTATAGGTACCATATTTCTAATTATATCATTTTTAACTTTTTCATTCTGTTGTATCATTCAAATATATTATTTAACACTATGAAAGAAACAATATTCACTAAATTAAAAAAAGTACTTACTAATCCAGAATTCTGGTTAGTTTTAATTATCCTTATTGGGTTTGGTATAAGGTTATTTAATCTTCCAAAAGAACCTTTTGGAAATGATTTAAAATACTTTCAAGATTGGACAACTATTTCACTTAAAGATGGTATTTCAAATATATATAATAGTAATAGTGAAAAACTTCCTGTTGATTATCCACCAGTATATCTATATGTACTTACAACTTTAGGAAATGTTTCTCAAAATATGTTTAATGTAGATGTTAATTCTTCAGGTTTTGAATACTTTATTAAATTCTTAAATATATATATAGATTTTGGAGTTTCTATATTCATATACTTAATTGTAATGAAGTTAAAGAATAAGACATTTGCTGTTATTTCTTTTGCAGCATATTTTTTGAACCCCTATGTAATATATGTAACAGCTATATGGGGACAAGTTGATAGTTTAATTTCATTTTTCACTTTAGCTTCACTCTATCTATACCTTACAAAGTACAATAAATTAAGCTATTCGCTTATGACTCTTGGGTTATTAACCAAATTTCAAGTAATAGTATCTGCCCCATTTATTCTTTTCCATTATCTATTTAGCAATACGTTTAAAAATACTTTAAAATCAGCATTATTAGCAATCTTTACAGCAATTCTTATTGTCTCCCCATTTCTTTTTACAGGAAATATTGGAAAAGTTGTAGAAACATATACTAGTTCAACTGGAAGATATCCTGCTATTAGTATGAATGCATATAACCTATGGTGGCCATTTGCAAATCCTTTCGAACTATTTGCAGTTAATTCTGATACACCACTTAAAGATTTAAGTTATTCTCCTAGTTATAAAGAGGGGAGTTTTGAAAAAAATCAATTACTTTCTTCAAAGAATTTAGCTTTTTTCCTCTTCTTTATTTGCTTTATTATTCTTTGTATTAATGTTGTGGTTAATAAAGACTTTGATAATCTATTTCTTACAATGGCTACAGGTGTGCTTGCATTCTTTACTCTTAATGTTCAAATGCATGAGAGATATTTATTTCCATTCTTTGCTATTTTTGCACTTATTTTCTATAAAAAACTAAGGTATACAGTTATATTTATTCTATTATCAATACTTGGATGGATTAATCTTATGTTTGTATTTTCTCCAAATAGTATAGTAACTAACTTTAGAAAACTTACTTACCCTGCACTTACATATGTAATTTCAGGCTTAATGGTAATTATTCTTCTTACATTGATAGTTGAGGTGATTAGAAATATTATAAAAGGAATTAGAAAGTATTAAAGACTTAAATATTGAGTTTGGTGGTCGCAACAGGATTCGAACCTGTGACCTCTTCAATGTGAATGAAGCGCTCTACCAGCTGAGCCATGCGACCTTAATTAACCTCAAACCCACTGCTTTGTATAGTCCAAAGTGTTTTATACATTCCATCTGTTTGAAGTAACTCTTTATGTGTTCCCATTTGAACTATTCGTCCTTTTTCTAAAACGAATATTTTATCTGCATTTACAATTGTTGATAGTCTATGAGCAATAATAATAGTTGTTTTGTTTGCTGAGAATTCTTTAAATGCTTTTTGAATAAGTTTTTCACTTTCAGAATCTAACATACTAGTTGCTTCATCAAATACAAGTATTTTAGGATTTTTTACGATCATTCTAGCTATAGCTAATCTTTGTCTTTGTCCTCCTGATAGCCTTATACCTCTTTCTCCAATTATAGTCTCATATTTTTGTGGAAGGGATTCAATAAATTCTTCTATTTGAGCTTTTTTACAAGCTTCAACAATTAGTGATTTATCTGTCTCACTAAATTCATACTTTAGTAGTGCACTTGTAGTGTCTTTAATATCTATATCAGCTGGTACTACTTTTAAATTACTTAATGCATACCCTACATTAAATGCGATAGTATTATTAAACATAATTGGGTCTTGAGGTACTACTCCAATTAATCCTCTTAAGTCCTTTTGTTTGAGTTCTCTAACATCAACCCCATCAATTAACACTTTCCCACTATTTACTTCGTAAAACCTCATGAGGAGTTTAATTAAGGTAGTTTTCCCAGCTCCACTTGGACCAACAAATGCAATTGTTTGATTTGGTTCGACTTTTAAAGAAAGATTATTGATTGTCATATCTCTTTGTTTGTATTCAAAAGAAACATCATCAAACTCTATTTCACCTCTTGGTCTTTCTAAATATTTAGGTATTTTAGGGTCATTAATACTTCTTTCTAGAGTTAGTAGCTCAACAAATGATGAAAAATCAGCAAAATGTTTAATAAAATCTCTTAAGTTATATACAAGGGATTGTAATTTGGGAGCAAACCCAAATAAGTATGTAAGTATTACAATCATACTCCCTATGGATACAAGTGATAATTGATATTCTTTAATTAAAAAAATTGTAGGAATGATTAATATGATACTTCCGGTTAAACCTAAGCTTAATTGAAGATATCTATGCATAAGGTCATATCTCCATACTCTTGGTTTCCATATTCCAAATATTTCTCTAAGAGAGGTCATCTCAGAATTCTCTTTCGTAAAGATTTTAACAGTATCAAATGAGGTTAGTATATCTACAATTTTAATATTAATTTGATTTTCAGGATGATGAGAAGCTTTTCTAAATAGAAAAGATTGCCTT
>JBAXKR010000063.1:0-6357 GCA_037135235.1 bacterium
ATATTATATTTAGTTAAAAGTTGCAATAATTCTTTTTTGCTTTTATCTCCAAGTCCTCTTAAGTTAAATATTTCTTTCTTTGTTTTTCCAGATAATTGATTCAAAGAAGTAATACTTGCCTTAACTAAACAGTTATATAGTCTTGTTGAAACGTTTAATTTGTCTACATTCAAATCAATTGCTTTTTTCTTTGTTGAAGCAAGTGATGCTAATGAAGCAGTTTCTTCCACTACTTTACCATTTGCTACTTCATATAGGTGAGTTGCAAATCCCTTAATAATTTCAGAAGCACTTTTTACTGCTTCCATAGGAGTAATTGCACCATTAGTCTTAACTTCCATTGTAACTTTATCCAAATCTACATTTTGACCAACACGAGCTTTTTCTACCTTGATATTTACTGTTAAAACTGGTGAGAAGTTTGTATCAAGAGGAATAAGCCCAACTTCTCTTCTTTTATCCTCGTCAGATAATCTATATCCAACACTTTTTTCTACTCCCATTTCAATACTTAACTTACTTTTAGCATCAAATAGCTCTGTTAGAACAAAATCTTTGTTAACAATCTTAACTCTTGAAGATAATTCAATATCTGAAGCCTTTACTAATTTAGGACCTTTAACTTCAAGTTTTAAAACTTCTACTTTATCTGAATCAGAATCAAATACAACATTCTTAAGGTTCATAATGATCTTTAAAACATCATCACTCACACCTTTTAAACTAGTGTACTCATGATAAGCACCTGAAACTTTTACCCAAACTACTCCACTACCTGAAATAGAAGATAAAAGAACTCTTCTCATTATATTTGAAACAGTATAACCATATCCTTTTGGAAGTGGTGATAATTCAAAAGTAGCAAAATCCTTTTCGTCATTTATTACTTTGAAATTAAACTTGTTTATATCAAACATGTAATAGGTCTAATAAGTTATCTAACTAAAACTAATATCTCAAAATTATCTTGAATAGAACTCAATAACTAACTGTTCATTGATAGCTCTATCAATCATATCTCTGGTTGGTTCTGATTTAACAATACCACCATCTTTAAGACCTTCAACCCATTTTGGTAATTGAAGACTTTTATTAATCTCTTGTAAAGCTTTATACCAATCAGTCTTTAATATCTTTGCATTGACTCTTACTTCATCACCTGGCTTTAATACATATGAAGGAATGTCCATTTTCTTACCATTTACTGTTACATTACCGTGAGAAACTAGTTGTCTTGCTTGTGGTCTTGTTTTAGCTAATCCCATTCGATAAACAACATTATCTAATCTTAATTCTAATAATTGTAAAAATCTTAATCCAGTATTACCCTCAATCTTTGAAGCATCATCAAAAAATCTTCTAAATTGTCTTTCTAGTAATCCATATATTCTTTTAATCTTTTGTTTCTCTCTAAATTGAGTTGCATAAGCAGTTCTCATATTTCGAGGAGTTTTTCCGTGTTGTCCAGGAGTAGTAGGTCTTACTTTCCAATCTTCACTATCATAGATTGAAAAATTTTCTCTTCTACTTAGTTTCCATTTTGGTCCAGTATATCTTGCCATCTATGTTAACTTATATTAATTTAAACTTTTCTAGGTTTCTTTGGTTTAACTCCACCGTGAGGTACAGGAGTCATATCTGAAAGCATTGTAATTTGTAATCCAGCAGCTTTAAGTCCCTTAACTGCAGCTTGTCTACCTTGACCAATTCCTTTTACATAAACACTTGCTTCTCTAACACCATACTTTGCAGCTTTAGCTAGTGCATCTTCAGCTGCTTTTGTTGCTGCATATGCTGTACTTTTCTTAGTACCTTTAAATCCAACAGTTCCGCAACTACTCCAACTTAAAACATTACCATCTAAATCTGTAATTGTTATCTTTGAGTGATTAAATGTTGAAATAACATAAACTTTTGCTTTTTCAACAATTCTTTTAGCTTTTTTAGCTTTCTTTACAACAACTTTTGTTGATTTTTCTTCTACTTTTTTTCCATCAGATTTTTTATTTTCTGACTTCTTGCTAACTTCTTTTGTGTTTTTTGCTTCTTTATCTGCCATTTAAGAAAATGAATATATATAAACTAGGTCTTTTCAAGTATTCTCTTAAGTCCACCAACTGCCATATTATGTCCTTTTCTAGTATGTGCATTAGCTCTTGTCTTTTGTCCTCTAACAGGAAGTCCAAGTTTATGTCTTAAACCTCTGTAACTTCTAATATCTTTAAGTCTTTTAATATTTCTAAAAATCTCTTGTTTAAGTTCTCCTTCAACAACGTAATTTTTCTCAATTAATTCAATTAATAATTGAATTTCTTTATCAGTCAATTCTGATGCTCTTTTTGAAGTATCTACATTTATTTGTTCTAGGATTTTTATTGCCTTTACATACCCAATACCATAGATCTTTGCTAAAGCATAAGGTACTTTTAAATTGTTTTGAAGTTCAACGCCTGCTATTCTAGCCACTTATTGTATACTAATAAATAAAAAACTAACCCTGCTTTTGTTTATGCTTAGGGTTCTTTTTACAGTAAACGTAAAGTTGTTTCTTTCTCTTTACAATATAACAGTTGACACAAATTTTTTTTAGTGATGATCTTACTTTCATATTATCTATTAATAGATCTATATATAATTCTACCTTTTGTTAAATCATATAATGACATCTCAACTTTTACTCCATCTCCTGGAACTAGCTTAATATAGTTCATTCTCATCTTTCCAGATATGTGAGCAATAATGTTAACCTCTTGGTCCTTCATTACTATTTTGACTCTAAATTTACCACCAGGTAGACACTCTGTTACGATTCCGTCTACTTCAAATTTGTCTTGTTTGTTTAAACTCATAGCGATACTAAGGTTTTTAAAAACGCATAGCAATTATAGCAACTGATGCTATTACATTACAAGCGAAAATCCCTTAAATCGTGAGGATTTCTGCACCTTTTTTTGTAATAACCACGGTATGCTCAAACATTGCTGAGTCCCCACCATCTGCTGTCCTCATAGTCCATCCATCCTTGTCAGTCTTACATTTCCAACCTTTTTCATTTATCATAGTTTCAATTGCAAGTGTCATACCTTCTTTTAACTCAATATCTAGTGCATGCCCTCTGTAACATGAGATATTTGGATCTTCATGTAATCTTAACCCAACACCATGTCCTACTAACTCTCTTACAGGCTGAAATCCATAAACATCTGCAGTATCATTTATTTTATTTGTAATAGTCGTTAGGTTTGAACCATCCTTTAAACCACTTATTGCATTCATTAATGCTTTTTTAGAACATTCGAACAAGTTATTTCTTGCATCTGTTGTTTCCCCACCTACTATAACACTAACTGCATGATCAGTTATCATACCATGAAAATATATTCCTGCATCTATTTTAAGTATATCTCCTTTTTTCAAAACTACACTTTCACTTGGAAGCCCATGAACAACAACATCATTTACTGATAAACATGTATTATATTCATATCCTTCATATCCAAGAAATGCTGACCTTACATCAAAATCTGATATTAGTTTTGCAGCTTGTTTATCTAAAAACATTGTAGAAACTCCTTCAACACTTTGCAAAGCTAATTTTTTTACAATAGCTGCTAGTATTCTTCCACCTTCTCTCATATATCCAATCTGTTCTGAGTTTTTTATTATTATCTTCATATTATAATCAATCTACTAGAACTATTACTTTATGCTTTATCATTTTCTTCTAACCAAAGACTTACTGTCTTCATAGCCTTTTCTTGTAATTCATTAACATGAACAAGCTCTATTTTTTCATTAAAACTTTCTAAAACTTCCATATTATTCAAATTACTTTCATAACAAATTTTGTATGGTACATTTTCTTTCTTTACTGCAAATACTATTCTTCTAATACCTGCCCAGTATGCTCTAGACAAACACATAAGACAAGGTTCCATCGAAGCATATAATGTACAATCTTGTAATTGTGCATTCAAGCTATTTATTGATATATCAATTGCTTTTGATTCAGGATGGAAGTTTATTTTAGGAAATTTTGTTGATGTTGTACTTGTAATCATCTTGCCATTATTTACAACAACTGCACCAGCTGGAAAAGCTCCCTCGTTATATGACTTTACAGACATATTAATAGCTTGTTCCAAAAACTTAAAGTCATCAATTTTTTCAGTTATTTCTTTCATCTATTCTTGATACTAAATCTTTAAATATATTTTCTATACTTGGCATACCATCAATTTCATAAAACTTACCTCTAATTTGATAATACATCTTAATTAGTTGAATAAAACTTTTGAAATTATGAACTCTTTGCCTAATTATTTTTTCATCAAGATCATCTCCTCTTGGTTTTTCTCCTTTTTCAATTGCTTCTTTTACTCTACTTTGAAGTCTATTTACAATTTCATCATCACTAATTTGTAAATAGAAAACTTTGCTTACTTCTAAATTCTTTCCCCAATACCAATAGTCTAACATAATTGCTTGATTAGCAGTTCTGGGAGATCCATCAATTATTACTCCATTATCACAATCTGATTTTGACAATCTTTCTTGAATTAATGCATTACATATTTCATCTGGTACTAAATTTCCAGATTCAACATACTCTTTTACTTGATTACCTAAAACTGAGTTTGATTCAATCGCGTTTCTAAATTCTTGTCCAACTGAAACTAATGGGATATTATATTTTTCAGAAAGTAATTTACCTTGTGTATCTTTTCCGCTTCCTTGAGGTCCTAGTAAAACAATTATCATGGCAGTGTTAATTAATTATTAAACTAAAAACTATACACTTACTTTCTTATTTATATTTCTCGTAACTTCTTGTTACTACAAGAGAATTAATTTGTCTTAAAGTATCAAGAATAACAGTAACTACAATTAGAATACTAGTTCCACCTATTCCTGTAAACAAAGCTAAAGTAATTCCAGTTCCTAGTATTGTTGGAATATTAGGTAATACAGCAATAAATCCTAAGAAAAGTGATCCTACTAAAGTTACTCTAATTAATATTCCAGTAATATATTTTGCAGTAGCTCCACCAGGACGAATACCTGGAATAAATCCACCACTCTTTTTTAAATTTTCTGCTACATCACTAGGTTTAAATGCTACAAAAGTATAGAAATATGTAAACGCTACAATTAATACAACATAAAATAACTCGTATTTCCAAATAATTTCTGGATTTACTTTATTGTAAAAGTATTTTGTTAACCAATCTGCAACATTGTATAGAAATCTTCCAGGATTCATAGTCGAAGTAATTAATTGAGAAATGATTTGAGGAAATAGTAATAAAGAAGAAGCAAAAATTATTGGCATAACTCCTGCTGTTGTGACTTTAATAGGAAAGAAAGATGCAGGTGTAGAATATGTCTTATTACCTCTTACTCTACTTGCATATTGAATAGGTACTTTTCTTACTGCTTCGTTTACAAAAACAATAAGTGCAATAACTACTATAAAGGCAAGAAGTATTATTAAAAGAATATTTATTTGACCATTATCTGTAAATTTCTTTATATCTGAGGAAATCAAACCGGGAAGTGCTGATAAAATACCAATGGATATAATTATTGAAGGTCCATTTCCAATTCCATGTTCTGCAATTAATTCAGCTAACCACATAAGTAACATAGTACCAGCTGTAATAGCAACTAACATTGTAACAATTTGAAGAGTAGAAGAATCACCTAATAAATCTGGTTTACTTTTAAGTGTTGCATAAATTGCAAGGGATTGTAGTATAGTTATAGGTACTGTTAATAATCTAGTGTATTGATTTAATATCATCTTACCTCTTTGGCCTTCCTTAGAAAGATCATCCAATTTCTTGATTACAGATTGCAATAATTGGATAACAATGGACGCACTAATATATGGTCCAAGTGCAACTGCAACAATTGAAGGATTATCCAAACTACCACCAGTTACGGCTCTAAATATATTAGTAAATGGTGAACCACCAAATTGTTCAATAAATGCTTGAGGATTAATTCCAGGTATTGGAATAGATGCAAGAATACGAAAAGCTACAATAACAAAAAGAGTAAAAAATACTCTTTTTCTAATTTCTTTAGAACTAAATACCTCTTTAAATTTTGAAATTATTCTTTCTAACAAGAGCTTTGAAGTTAATGTATGTATATAGAAACTAGTTATTCCTTAATACTACCACCAGATTTCAATACGGTTTCTTTGGCTGTCTTTGAAAAAAGTATGCCATCAAAACTATGCTTTCCTTTATATTCTCTTGAATTTAGCATCTTAATCATTGTAAGAGCTGTAATGCTCTTGTTAACAATACCAAGTTTCTTTAATATATCTCTGTTTATTACTTCTTTGTT
>JBAXKR010000064.1:0-6219 GCA_037135235.1 bacterium
TTCTTAATAGTTAGTCTGATAAGTAGTGTATATAAAAAGCCAGTAGAGGTAGAAAAGAAGGAAAAAAAAGATGAAGTACTAATAATTAGTTCAGAACCTTAAGTTTAGTATTCTCTGGTAATATTTCTCGAATAGATTCCCCCATTACAAAACTAGCAGTAGCATAAGAATCAGCAATGATTGCACTTGGTGCAATTACAAATACCGATTTTACTCCATCTTTTGGTTTACCTGTTTTAGGATCTATTAAGTGATGAAAATATTTAACTTTCCTTGCAAAACTTCCAGAACAAGCAATTGAATATCCAGCTTCTAGCTCAACATTCCCAATATTTTCAGAAGGATTATCAGGATTTGAAAGACCAACAATCCAGTTATGTTTTTTTAAACTACTTGAATTTAAATCGTAAGTATACCCACCACACCTAATATCTCCACCAGCTTCTATTAAAAAATTACTAAGTGGAAGTAGCTCTTTGTATGCAAGATCAATTGCATATCCCTTCCCAGAACCTCCTAGGTCTATTCTTTGTGTACTTTGAAGGGTAATGTAATGATTTGAATTAACATTTTCAAGTTTAATATCCTTAAACCTTTTTCTATTCTTAACTATTGTTTCAATTTCTTTTTCCATAAGAATCTTGTTATCTAGTTTGGAAAAATCATATTTATTGTCATATCCATATGCTTCAAGAATATCAATAATCGTAGGGTCAAATGCACCATTTGTTTTCGTAGCTAAATCTAGAGAATATTTAACTAAATCATATAGTTCTTTTGATACTTTATGCCTATGCCCATTATCTTTGTTAAGCTTACTTAACTCACTTAGCTCATCAAATCTAGAAAAGTTTTTAACAACATATTCGAATTTGGAATATGCTCTATCAAAGTATTTTTGGATTTTAGATTTTGGTAAATTTGAATACGATTGAATAGTAATCTTCGTATTCATATATACTTTTGTATCTATGTGAAAAATCATTGAGATTATTCTTCTAAGCTAGATTTTCTTGACCTGATTGTAGCAGAAAAACCTAATACTATTAGAAGTGTAGCAGCAAAAACTGTTGCTAATATACTTACCGTATCTGCTGACATTGCAGTACCTGGTAATTTTGAAGTAGTTTGAGATGAAGCAGCCACACTAGCAATTGTTTCAGTACTACCAGTTATTGAAGATGCTTGAGATGAAGAAGTTCCAAGAACAAGACTTAATGATTGATAATTTAGAGGGACACTTGTATCAGTTGTACTTATTGCAATTGTATTTGAGCTATCTTTTGTAATTACAAACGTACCTGCTGTTTTAGCTTTAAAACTAATCTCTGCAACTTTTCTATTAACAGTATTTGCATTACTTGTAGTAGCTTCCAGAGTAACAACTCCACTTGTTGAATTTATCGTATTTGTTTTAACTGTAAAAAAAGTATCTATTACTTTAAGTTGTGTTCCAGAAACAGTTGAATCTGAATCGATTACATCTACAAGAGATTTATCATAAGTTAGTTGCACCTTATATGACTTAATACTTGTTTGCCCACTTGAAATAGTTATTGATACTTTAAAAGTATCCCCTATCTTTGGGTTTTGACTATCTGAGGCTAAAGTTAAATTTACACTAGATGCAGCTACAGATGTAGTTGCAGGAATTTCAAATGGCCCACCATATGGAAATGTTGGCTTAGATACAGCATCTACTGAAGATGCAAATGATGAACCTGAAGAAGCCACTTGAGCCAAGATTATTCTCATTTCAGAGGAAGCATTAGCATTCTTTTTCAAAGAATTAAGATTATCCATTGCTTCCAGTTTGCTATTTTTTTTGTGATTTGTAAAGCAGAAGAATGAGAAGTAAGTAAATTTGTTGTTTTAATTGTTTTTTAATATTATTTAGTTAAGAAATATGAGCAGTGAGTGTATAATTAGTTATGCAAATAAAAACACTATTCTTTGGAAGTCCTGAATTTGGACTTACAATATTAAAAAGTTTACTATCTCTCGAATACATTGAGATGGTTGGCGTAGTAACACAACCTGATAAGGAATTTGGAAGAAAAAAGATACTTAAAGCAACTAAAGTTAAAGAATATGTCTCAAAAGAATATCCTGAAATTAAAATTTTTTGTCCTACTAAACTCAAAGAAGATGCTCAGTCTATCCTAGATGAAACTAAGCCTGAATTAATTATTGTTGCTTCATACGGTAAAATTCTTCCTGAAATAATTATTAATTATCCTAAGTATAGATGCTTAAATATACATGGATCACTTCTTCCCCTATTAAGAGGTGCTATCCCAGTACAAATGGCAATATTAAAAGGATTTGAGACTACAGGAGTAAGTGTGCAAATAATGAAAATGGAAATGGATCAAGGTGACATAATTTTTACTCGATCTATTCCTATTGAAAATACGGATACTTCTGGAATACTTATGAATAAACTTGCAGATATTGGAAGTGAGATTATTCAAAAAGACTTAATACAATATATTGAAGGAAAGACTCAAGCTTTGGCTCAAGATAATTCAAAAGCAACATATTGTTACCTTACAGAGTTAAGTTATGAAAAGGCTCAAATAGATTGGAATCAAAGCATAGTTCAAGTAAGTCGTAAAATACGAGCATTTAACCCTAACCCAATTGCTTACAGTAATGGATTAGTAATAAAGCTTATGGATAAGTTTGAATGTAATATACAAATCAGTGGAAAAGTTAAAATTATAGATTCAAGTGCAGCTGAAAAAATTAACTTGTCAGAGATTCCTGAAAATATTAATCTACAATCAGGTGATGGGATAGTTCAAAACCAAAAGCTATATATTAAAACAATTGATGACTTTATTTGTATTCTTAAGTTACAATTAGAGGGCAAGAATGTTGTATCATCAGCTGAGTATATAAATGGACTAAAAAACAAAATTTAAATATGCAATATTTTACATCATTTTTAACAAAACAGACTTCATTAGGCTCAATTCTTTGGCCTGAAAAATCATACCTTGATGATTATTCATGGGATCAAATCAAAAAGCTTTACAAATGGACAAGTGAGGATAAGCATGAATACGAAGTATCGCTTTTCAATATAGATGACGACATAATATTTTCTCCAATTGATAGAGGTAATTATCAAAAAGTAGTAAGTTCACATAGTGCTGAGGTTAAATATTTACCAGATAACAAAACACATACCTACTTAAAACATATGTATTCAGATCATGAATTAGTAAGAAAAAAACTTATTAAAATTGAGGAATTACCTAAACAAATAGTTGTAAAATATCTCTTCAATTTTCATACACATCCCGAGTACAATCAGAATGATTTAATGCAACTTCAAATGAAAACTCGAGAGATAGCTCAAGAAAGATTCTATAGTTTTTTTTCAGGAACTGATGTAAATACCTTACTTTCTCATGGAAGTTATTGTATCGGACTCATTACAGATAGAGTATGGATACTTTGTAAAACAGTTAAATCACCTGATATTCTTACAGAGTTACAATCTACTATGCTTCACGAAGTAACGAGAAATAAGCTTACAAATCCAGATATACCAATAATTGATTTGGCAAGTAAGATACTATCTGAAACAAATTTAAAGCTATACACAGCAAGATTTAATGAGCCTCTTGAACTTCTAAACTAAGCTTGCGATTAATTCTTCAGTAATTGTTGCTCTATCTTTAGTTATAGGGTCAGTTTTTTTTATGTGATCAATAAATGAAACTGCACTAGGAGATCTATATATTACACCTAGTGGAATTTCTGTTTCTAGATCTTTTACAAGATTTCTTGCAAAGGATAAATTATTTATCTCTTTACTTTCAAGATTTTCCATATTCTTTACTTTCTCAAAATACCACTTCTGAGTTGTCGCCTTATTATATGTAGGACAAGATTGAAGTATATTTACATAACTTAATCCCTTTCCATCAATTTGATGTTGAATAGCTTTTTTAATTATCTCTTTTAGTGACTCTATATCTCCTGAAAAGCCTTGAGCAACAAATGATGGGTCTAGGCTTAATGCTAGATCTAATGGATTTAATGTTTTAGCGGAATTTCCATCTGGACTAGAATTCATTGGAATATTTTGCTTTGTAGTTGCTGAACATTGACCAGTTGTTAATCCATAATTTTGATTATCATGAACAAGGAATGTAATAGGATATTCATTTCTTAATGTGTGAATAAAGTGACCCATTCCTTCAGAATATGTTGCACCATCACCTGCAGTTGCTATAACAACAAGGTCGTTATTAGCAAGCTTTGCTCCAACTGCTGCTGGAAGTACTCTTCCATGAAGCCCGTGAAACCTATAACCATCTATCTTATCATTCATATTTCCATTACATCCAATATCAAAACATAGATAAACTTTTTCTGGAGGAATATTCATCTCTGATAATGCTCTTTTTATAGCAATCCAAATGCCATAATTACCACAACCTCCACACCATGTTGGTTCATGCTCACCTTTGTAATCTAAGATTTTTTCGGCTTCTTTTTGAAAATCCATAAATACTATTTAAAAAGGTTATATATTTTCTCAACTATTTCTTCTAAAAAGAATGGTCTACCATCATACTTTAGCAATGTATTCTCTATCCCCTTTCCTGTCTTCATCTTTAACATTTCATTTAGTTCTGACTGATAGTTTCCTTCAAATATTAACATTTTTGTTCCGGATTCTTTAGCCTCATTTACTAAAACTGTATTCAAAGGCCAAAGATATGAGTAATGAATACAAGATATTTTCTTTGTTGGGTTTTCTAATTTCATTACATCCATAGCATCAAGAACTACATTTGTTGTACTTCCCCAACTTACAATACAAATATCTCCATATGATTTAATATTTTCATCAGTTAAATCAAAATTTCTATACACAATAGGTTTTGGAAGTTCTGCTTCAATAAATTTTACTTTCTTTTGTCTTTTGTTTTGCATTAATATTGCAGATTCAGAATCATCAATAACATTTCCATCAATATCATGCTCATCACTATTCGTTATATATGTTTTACTAATTGTTCCTACTTTCCATCTTGGAGATACTCCAGTTTCTGTATCAGCATATCTATGAAGATTAGCTTTTTGTTCATCTGTAAGTGTTGAAGTATCAAATACACTTCTTTCAATTTTTACTTTTCTAGCATCAAATTTATCTGATAAGAAAAGACTTTCTGCTAAGAACTTATCAGTTAAGAATAGTACAGGAACTTGCCATTTTTCTGTTAAGTTAAATGCTTCTTGTATTAGATAGAATGCTTCAGAAGTATCACGAGGAGCTATTACAATCCTTGGGAATTCTCCATGACCTGAATACACGGCTAGTGTTAAATCTGCTTGTGTTGTCCAAGTTGGAAGTCCTGTTCCAGGACCTGGTCTTTGTCCAATTACACAAACAAATGGAGTTTCTGTAATTCCAGCTAATGATAAATGTTCTGTCATTAAATCAAATCCACCACCGGAAGTTGCAGTCAATGCCCTACTTCCAACAGACATTGAGCCGATAACCATACCAGCTGCAGTAATTTCATCTTCAACTTGCTTAACAAGCATTCCAGAAACATGTGCTTTTTCAGCTAAGAATGTAAGTATTCCACTTGAAGGTGTCATTGGATATCCAAAAAACTCACTTACTTCAGCTGTAATTGCTCCTAATGAAACTGCTTCATTCCCACTTACAAGAACATTACTACTCAAGGACATATTTGGTTTACTCATCATTTCACTAGAAAAGTAATTCTTTAGTTTCCCTTGATCAATACTTGGGAAAATTACATCTCTAAAAGACAGTGGGTGAAATGGAAATTTGTAATCACTAAAGTTTTTTGGTTCAAATGCAAAACCTGATCTTAATATCTTTACATTTACTTCTGCAATTTGAGGTTTCTTTGCAAAATTAGATAGTATTACCGAAGCAATGCTATTAATTGGAAGTCCAAATAGTTTCCATAAATACCCTAATATTGCAGTATTTGCCATTTGTAAATTTCCCTCATTCTCTTTTACTAATTCAGCTGCTGGTATATATATGAATTGAACATTCTTTTCTTTTAATAGTATTGAGTCTTTTTCAGTAAGTCTTACTTTTTTTGTATCATGAATAACTATTCCACCTTCTTGTATTTCTTCTAGATGCCACTTTACCCCTTGTTGATTTAAAACTATTACTACATCAACCTTATTAGATGCAGACCTTACAAT
>JBAXKR010000065.1:0-6213 GCA_037135235.1 bacterium
CCAATATAGTCCCAACCAAAATGTGATGATGAATAATCTTTTGTTTCAAGCCAAATCTGAGATGATCTTAATAAATTACTCTTTTTAGTATTTTTTACATTATCTATTGACTCATTACTTCCACTATTTGTATCTACATTTACAAACCTTATTGATCCATCACTTCTTTTCATCACAAAATCAATATAGTAATGACTTTTACGATATGCTCTATCTATTAGTACATATCCTAAGCTTCTTAAATATTCAAAAGCTATTAATTTACCAATATTTACAAGGTTTTTATTCATACCAATCTAATACAATATTTGAGATTAGATGAATATTAAAATCAGATAAATTGAGTGTTTGGAGCATAGGATATAATGGAAGTATGGAAACAAACAAAATTGTCGAAAGAATCAAAAAAGAAAGCCAAAACAAAGACCTATACATTGTAGGAATCTCTGGTTTTGGTGGAGCAGGTAAAACATACACTGCAAAACTTCTAGCAAAAGAATTAGGAGATACAAATATTGTATCTATTGATTCTTTTAGTTCTAGTTTTGGATGGAAAAGAGATAGTGAATGGAGTAATTTTGATAGAAAGAAATTAATAGAAAAAGTTATTACTCCAGCAAAGAAAAAACATTGGCCAATTAAATATGAATCTATTACATGGCCTGAAAGCTACATTATGAATTCGATAATTATTCAAAAGAAGAAAATATTAATCATAGAAGGTTGTAGTATTTTCCATCCTGATATGAAAGATATATTTGACCTTAAAATTTGGATTAAATCATCACTTGGTAATTCAACAGAGAATGGGAAAGAAAGAGATGTTAAAAAGAATAACGATAAAAATATTGGAAAACTTTGGGATAATATATTTATGCCAAATGAAAAAGATTTCTATAACAAATACAAACCAGATAAGGCTGCAGATATAGTAATAACTAATCAAACAACAGCTTAATTAGAAATAGACAAACAATAAAATAGCTCTATTGAAGTACTACTAAATAATGTTCCAACTGAATTCAGATTCTTAAATCCATAGGTTTCATATAGTTTCCTTGCTGAAGTATTATCTTCACTTACAAATAGATAAATATTTCGAAGTATTAGTTTATTCTTCAAAAAATAATCCTTTACTAATTGAATTGAATAATCAAGTATCTTTGACCCTATTCCTTTACCCCTATATTCTTCCAAAACATAGAACTCTTCAAATTCAACTACCCCTGAATTTGGGTCTTCTTTTACACACCACTGAATTATCCCAACTATTTTTGAACCTTCCTTGGCAACAATAGTATGGTTATGTGAAAGATAGCAATCTGTTCTATTCCTGGAAATATCTAGGCTATTATAATGGTCAAAGAAGGAGGATAATTCCTTATGATCCGAACTAATTGCCTCAGATATTGTTATATTTTCTATCATTATTTCTAGATTTCTATAAATAGACTGTAACCTACCAATAATAGCTCATTATAATCATTAATAGTATAGGCTTTTAGCGCCCCATACCTTGCCTTTTCACCTGTTTTATCCTATAATATTAACCTATGGAATTAAATAATGAGGTAACAAAACACATACCTTTTTCACAAATAGCAAGGTTCCCAGAAGAGGGACCTCTTGCTGGTTTACCAACAGCTGAAACAACTATATTCACACCTTATGTTGCGGAGATTTTAGATGGGATTCAATATTATATTGATGCAGAATCTATTCAAAATACTGAAACCAAGGCCGCAAGTAAAGCCCGTATTGTTGGAGAATTAACTGAATTAGAGGATTTAGAAACTTTCAAAACAATTATTGACTGTTTAAGAGAAAACCCTAACAAAACTAATCAATACGAAGAACTATTGATTAGAGTTGAGGAAGCATATGCTATTAAACATTTTCCATTACCAGAAAAATCAAAAAAAATTGAAATTAATGAATTCACTATTAATCTAGTAAACAAAGCATTAAAAAGATCATTCCCTTTTGAGTATGGAACAATAATTCCTATTTTACGATCTGAGGATGTGATTGTGTTATCGGATAAAGATTACACAGAATATAGTTTTCAATCTCACTTAAAGTTAATTCATTCTTCAAATATACTTGGACCCAAAGATTATCCAGGAATAAAAAGTAGCTATTCTAAAATGGATATGCAAGTTGTAACATATTTGCCTTGGAAACCTATTCTAGTGAAAGAGTCCTTCATTGTAGATAGATATAAAAGTTCTCCAACAAAAGCTTGTGCAGACATAATATTTGCATATTTACTAATTCACGAGGCAATACATAGAATAACATCTCAACGTTCTCATCAGTTAAAATATACTCCCTATGAATCATTTATTTACAAAGCATTTTTTAGAGGTAGACTCGCCGGGAATCCAGAAAGGAAAATTGTTACCGACTCAACAAGAAGAAAAGTAGAGTCATCAAATGTTTTTGGAACTAACTTGGGAATAAATGGGGCGATAGTTTCATTAAATTATGTTGATAAGGATTCAAAACTTAAGAGAACCGAGATGACAGGTTATGATATTAACGAAGCAATTGTTGAGTATCTTTCCAATATAGCTAGAGAGAGTTTAGTCTTAGATACCCAAACAGAGTATCCACGAGAGTCAGGAGCAATAAAGAAAACATTAAGAGCAGATGACGTATCATCAGTTTCTATTGTTCATGGTGAGTATTCAACCACAAAACTTAGAGCATACTTAAGAAAGATAAAACTATTAGGAATTAGAGATCTCATGATTGCATTCAAAAATGGAAAAATTCCACAATTACACATGCAATATTGCCCTGATGAAGACTATCCATTTTAATTAACATAATAAAAACTTGGAAAAAGAACCACAGACAGAATATTATTTATTCTATTGAGTCTTTCTTCATTTCCCCATAAACTTTCCCATATAGTTATACGTAAACCAAGTTGTTAATGATTCACTTGCTTTTGATTTTCTTTCTTTATCCACTGCAGTTCCTTTTGATTTTGCTAAATTAGCTAATTCCATTTCAAACTTGGGGTTATTTTCAGGAGGAAATTTATATCTTGTTTTCAATTCTTCAATAAATTTATCATATATATCTGGATTATTTCTCCTAACTTGTTCTATAAATAATGTTGCATATTCATTAACTATTATTAATTCTATACATTGATTTCTAGTTAGATTTATTCCAGATGCTCTATACATTTCCATCATCCTTGAATTAGCTGGAATATTAATTCCGATTAATGAAGATGAATCACCATTCATACTTAACATTGTATACCCACCTTCTCCTCGTTTTACAGAAAGTACTTGTCTTTGGTGATTTTTAACCAAATTTATAAAACTAAGAAGATTGGTATCACCATATTCTGCAAAAGGAAAATATATATCACCATCACCTGCTGGGATAATGGCTGTAGAAAGAGTTATTGTATGATTTCCTTTTACAAATCTACCTGTGAAATTTTCTTTTACCCCCGCGTCTTTTGCCCAATCACTAATAATAGTTTTACTATTTGAATAGATAATTTTTAATAAGGTTTTATAGTCAATACTTTTATCGGTAGCAATTTCAACAATAGCCAGATTAGTATCATTCTCCAATTGAATAACACTTCTAGAAAAGCTGCTACCTTTTTCAAGAGCATTATAATTTAATTCCGATAAAGAACTTGGTACAGCATCATGACTATCTTCACCTAAGACATTCAGCCTTATTCCTGGTCTCAGATCTTCAGAATATTTGGAATTAATATCATTATTCTTTTCAGCAGAAGAATCTTGAGGAGTTGTTGCAACAATTGGTGTCGTCCTACTTGCAGTTGATGATTTTGGAGTACTATCTGCCATGCATGCACTTAATGCTAATGAAAGAACAACAAACAGAGTTTTACTTCTCATACCCAATCTAATCTCATTTGTTCTTGGAGATTCTGCATTTAAACTTGAAGGACTTTTATCTATCGATTTCAATTCATTTCAATTAAGAATTAATATTTGCTTAATTATATCATTAACGTAGTTTGATGAATTTACTAGAAGAATGAAATTAGTAGGATAATAACCTTGAAGATTTGGTGAGAGCGGTGGGATTCGAACCCACGACCAATTGCTTAAGAGGCAACTGCTCTACCACTGAGCTACGCTCCCTAAAGGTACAAAAAAAATGAGGACGCCGGGACTCGAACCCGGAACCAACTGCTTAAAAGGCAGCTGCTCTACCATTGAGCTACGTCCCCATATATATGGATGATATTAATTGTTAATGACCTTTAAGCATACTCTTAATTGGTTCAAAAGATTTTCTATGAATCTTTGTTATACCTTTTTCTTTAATAGCATCAAAATGTTTCTTCGTACCATATCCTACATTCTTTTCGAAATTGTATCCAGGAAAAATTTGAGATTGTTCCTCCATAATTTTATCCCTATACACTTTTGCAATAATTGACGCTCCCGATATTACAAAATGTTTGGCATCTCCGTCAATAACAGTTTTATAATTAAATGTGAATTTCTTTGGAAATACACCATCTATTAATACTAAATAGTTATCTGAACCACCCGTTAATTTCAAAAGCTCAGTTACAGATTCATTAATACATTCGTATAGGGTTAAGGATAATCCTTTCTCATCTATATATGTATTATCTCTAAGTGATAATGTATGCTTAAATTGTTTTAAGAGCGAATTTAACCTTTCTCGTTTCTTTTTAGATACTTTCTTAGAATCATCAACACCTAAGAATTCCTTATCTAACTTTATTGTATTTAAATCATCTTTACTTAACAAAAAAGCAGCGACACATATTGGTCCTGCTAAACACCCTCTTCCTACTTCATCAACACCAATAACATAATCGATATCATTAAGCAGTTTTTCTTCTAGTATATAGTCGGACAATTAGTTAACAAACTTAACTACTATTTTGTCTCTTCTACTACTGGAGTTTCCATTGATTCATCAGTCCCTTCTACTACCATTTCAATATCTCTACCAGTTTTCATAGCAAGTTTACCAACTCTTTCTCTCATGAAATATATCTTTGCTCTTCTTACAGCACTTTGTTTAACAATCTTAATTCCTGTAATTATTGGTGAATGTAATACAAATATTCTTTCAACACCAACACCGTGTGATATCTTTCTTACTGTAAATGTTGACCTTATTCCTGAGTTTTGTTTTGATAACACAATACCTGTAAATGTTTGAGTTCTTTCTCGATCTTCCTTTTCTGTCTTATTACTCTTCTTCTTACTTACCTTTTCTTCAATAATCTTGTAAGTTACTGAGATACTATCTCCTACATTAAATGCAGGAATATCTTTCTTCAAATAACTTTCTTCTACTTTAGCCATTAATACTGAGTTCATGTTTGTATTTTACTAATTTAAGATTAAAAATGATGCTTAGTCATTGTAGCATTAATATTAACCATATTTCTAGCCTTCTTTGACCTCTTTTAGATTATTCTCTTCTAAGTATTTCTTATAGTTTTCTTTAACTGTGTCATAGCTAAACCCTTGTGCTAGTAGGTATCTTATCACCTTTATTTTAAGTTTTTGATTGATTTCAGTAATATTGCCTATCTTTTTAGATAATAGGTTCATAATTACTTCATGAGAATTATCAATATTCGTAAGAGACTTAATACTCTCTTTTATCTGTTTTTGGTCATATCCTTTTTCAGCTAATTTTTGCTCTATATACCTTGACCCCTTCTTCTTATCTAAATAGTGGGTTACCCATTTTGAGATATTTGTAAGAGGATTGTAGTACCCCTTTGAAGAAATGTATTCAAATATCTCTTCAAATTTATTCTTATCCAGCTTATTTTTATATTTTTTCCTAGAGTATGTATCTAATTTACTTTGAAGTTCTCTTTTAGAGTATGGTTTAGAATATATATATTCTAGAAGTTTTGATTTTAATATATCGAATTCAGATTTATTACTTAACTCATCTATTTGTTTTGAAGTAATATCCTTACCTTTAAATAGATTATTCTCTAATACAAAATCCATTGTACAAGAAAAACTATACTCATTATCTATATGGACTTGTATACGATTATTCTTTTGAACAAGGGAAGAGATTTGCATTAATAGAAAAAATATATATTCGTATCTTAATATTAAAATGAACTATTTTTTCCCTTTGGGTTTGTACTCAGGAAACTTACTAGGCTTCGCAAAATAATATAAATTATAATAT
>JBAXKR010000066.1:0-6149 GCA_037135235.1 bacterium
TTATTAATACAGGTACAAGAATAGCTACTCCAAGCATCCAGTAGCTAATTTGTAATGTTGAAGGAGAAAAAAGGTATGTAGTAATGGTAATTAAGAAAAGTAATAGATACATAAGTAAAAGAATTTTCCATCTACTAGAAACTTTCGAATTCCTGTCGTTATCGTAAAATAGTTCATAAAATGAAATGGGATATATTATGTTAATAAGTGCATATATAACATTCTCAGTAGGAGCGATTCCAAGAATTCTTGGAAGTGTTGATGTAACATCCCAACTATTTGTATTTCTAGCTAATATCTCAACTGGAATAACAAAGAGAATCGAACATATGGCAAATAGAAATATTTTAAGTCTAGATTTCTTAAGAAGGAAAAATGAATATATTAATCCCGGAAGATAAACGATTAAAATATTCTCTAAATATGAAGGCTTCAGTAAGATTACAATATTTAATCCTAATACAAATAGAATTACTAGTACTAAAAAATGCTTAATTTTTGATTTATCAAATGAAAATTTGCTTTCATGCATATTCATATGATCAATTTATCAAGAGAAAAATAGAATTACAATTAATAACTCCAAACATTTCATTATTTATTACTTAAAGTGTTACCATATATAGATTATTAATCCATTCATATGAGCGATATATTAATTACAGAATATTCTGAGACAGACAAAGCTGAGATTTGTGTTCTGTTTAATAAATTTGGAGAGTACTTAAAGAATCTTGATCAAAAATATCTTAAACTTTTGATTGTTCCAGAAGGATATGGAGAAAGTTGGCACAATATGATGGTGAGTGATGTTAAAGAAAAGAAAGGTAAAATCTTTGTTCTAAGAGATAATAGCAAGATTATTGGATTCATTTCTGGAGTCATATTTGATGTTGGTAATTCTAAAGATGAAAAAGATTGTAAACCACATAGAATGGGTAGGGTTACTGAGCTATATATTGACGAAACATACAGAGGGAAAGGGCTTGGTTCTATGTTAATTGCTGAAATAGAGAGATACTTTAGAATTCAAAATTGTTTTAAAGTAAATATTGAAGTATTTGGACCTAATCAAAGTGCATACAACTTCTACAAAAAGCATGGATATACAGATAGAAACTATGATTTAGCTAAAGTTCTTTAGTGTTATTCTCTAATTTTTCTAAATTTACTTTCATATCTCTATCAAAGTCAGATTCATATAGTTTATCTTGAACTTTTTGATATTTAACAAACTCATTTTCTGCAAATCCCTTTGCTAGTTCATTAGTGACTTTCCCGGAATCATTTAATATCTCTTTTTCTGTAAATTTCAAAAATCCATTTAACTTATCTACCCAATCATTCATTGTCATAGGAATATTCTTTTGAGCTTGCATTTCTGCATAATCTAAGTAAATACTGACAATGTTATTTAATGATTTTAGTTCCTCTTTATTCAAATAGTTTTTAGCTATGGCTACATCGGATATTCGAATCATCCCTTTAGGTGAATTTTTCCAGTTTGTTAACCCCATATTTCTTTTAGTAGAATCGGCTCTTGACATAATTACTTCACTTGCTGTTTGTTTGGTTACTGAGTAGTGCAACTTATTTTGAACAAAAGAGAAAAACTTTCTTGTGGTATCAGAGTCAAGCTCATAATCAATACTACACTTTGCATAGATATCAGTAATCTTTTGATACAACCTTCTTTCACTACTTCGAATATCTTTAATAATCGCAAGTTGCTCTTCAAAGTAATCCTTACCAAAAACATAAACTGGATTTTTAAGCCTTTCAACATTCATAGAATATCCCTTTATCAAATATTCTTTAAGAATAGAGCTTGCCCAAATTCTAAATTGAGTAGCTTTTTTTGAATTAACTCTGTATCCAACAGCAATTATCAGATCTAGATTATAGTATTCTACTTTTCTTTTTATTAATCTATCGCCTTCATTTTGAACTGTTTCCAAAATGGAAATAGTTGACTCCTTATTTAATTCACCTTCTTTATATATATTATTAATATGCTTAGAAATCGCGGGAATTTTAACATCAAACAAGGAAGCAATATTTTTTTGTTGCATCCATATATTTTCATTTTCAAGAAGAACATCAACTTTTACTTCTCCATTTGGGCTATTATAGATTAGAAAATCAACAGGTTTTATATTTTTCTCTTTCATAGCATTATATTATGAAATATTAACCGAAAGTATTCATACTTCCAATTCGAATATATCACAAAAAGATTAGATAGATATTAATTTAAGATTAGATTTTATTAAAGCTTTCTACTTTGAAGATACGAATATATTGTTAAGAATATTGATACGGATATAATTGTAATTAAAAACAAATATATTCCAATACTTGGAATAAAGACTGTGAGTAAGGTAATAATTGCTGATATTTTGAATAGTTTTGCTCCTAGTTTATGAGTTTTGTCCCATACTTTACTATTAGAAAGTGTCCATGGAGTTCTAAATCCAATTGTATAATTTGATTCAGATTTTTCAATTAAGATTCCAAGTAAGAATATGAGAGAAGAAAGTGCAGGGATCATTAACTGCATCATATTAATGTTGTAACCTAGATTTGAAAGAATAGTAATTCCATTAATATAGAATAGGAAGATAAGTAGTCCAAGTATAAATATATTATATGTTCCTTGAAACTTCTTAATGTTTGAATATTTAGGATCTAGTTTAGGAATAAAAAATAGAAGTAACATAAGTGCAATAGCTAAAATTGGAATAAAGAGAATCCCAATATCCTTATCCATATATCCATTTACGACCCCATTAATATCCCAATGAGTTGCTAATTTATTTGGAAGTGATGGGTATACAAATAGAAGAAAGATAATGTTTAGTAGTATGATTCCAATAGCTGAGATAACTGTTGTTTTATTTTTCATAACAATATTCTAGTATTTAATTATGTAATAGTAAAATCCAATCATTTCTCTAGGTATTGAATATAGATCTCTAATTTCAAAAGGAGAATATGCCCTTGCCACATACACTTCATTAAATCCTACTTGTTTAAATGCTAAAACTGATCTTAATAGATGAAAATATTGAGAAACAACTATTACACTCTTTACGTTCATACTATTTGAATATTCTTTAAGATTCAAAGCAGATTCATATGTATCAATACCTTTGTTATCCTCTATAATACTACTTTCAGGAATTCCATTTTCAACTAAATACTTTTTCATTACTAAAGCTTCATCAAATCCTTTTTTCCCTATCCCACCACTTACAACTATTAATTTGCTATATCCATCGTTATATAGTTCTAATCCTTTATCTAGCCTTCCTTTTAATCTTAATTAAGGTTGACCATTACTTTCAACCGTATTACCAAGAATAATAATTACATCTGATTTTTTAATCTCACTAAAGAAACCTACTGTAAAAAGTAGTAATAAATGTGTAAATATTAAACAGCAAAATATATATATTAAATACTTTAAAAGGATTATGATTTTTTGCTTGAGATGCAGCTTATTCATTGTCACTAATATAATTTAAAACGGAGGGGACAGGATTCGAACCTGCGATTCGATTGCTCGAACACAGTCTTTCCAGGACTGCGCCTTCAACCACTCGGCCACCCCTCCTAATATTTAATTAGAGCTAGAATTACTTGAACTTGATGATGTTGGTAGACTATCAAACACGATTATACCAAAGTCTTCGCTATTTCTTCTCTTAAATGTAAGGCTTGGATCAATTTGAAGTTCTGGGAATTCTTTAAGTAACATACTTAAAGATCCAGTTTTTTCTCCATTAGTGTAATCAATGACAAATGCTCCATTAAGTTTTGGCATTGTAGTCGTAACTTGTGCAGTTGTTTTACTAGAAGATGCACTTGATGTTGATTTACTACTTGAATTAGTACTACTAGTAGATATTGATTCTGTTTCAACTTCTTTAGTAACTGTATAGCTTACATCCTTACTTTGATTAATTATGGTATTTTTAGAGCCAAGTGAATACTTTGGAAGTTTTAAGTTAGTAATAAGGGTGGAATAGTTTTTATCAAACTTTTTGTTTGTTGTCGCAATATATACACCAATTTTAGGATTTTCTGTATATACATTTGGATAATTAAATATCTTTTGAAGTTCACTTTGTACTTGTTTGTAGCTTGAGTCTTTAAATTGACTAATATATCCAGCTTCAGAAGTTCCTGATGTGACAACTCCACCACCACCAAATAGAGGATCTAGCACAATACTAATAGTCTTACTCATAAGTTTAATCTCATTAAGACCTGCAATAATGTCACCTAAATCATAGTTAGATGTTTTTATTGAGTCTTTAAAAGTAGTAATTAATTCTAGTATCTTTTGAGGGTTTGTAAGAGTTTCAGTACTTAATACTTGATTTTTAAGTGAAGTAATTACTAATTGTTGTCTTCTAGCTCTATCATAGTCTGATGAAAACTCTCTACTTCTTGCATACACTAATGCCATTTCTCCATTTAAGATTTGTACACCTTTAGTAAATGAAAATTTACAATACTCACCATCTAATCTAACTACTTTACATGTCTTTTGAAGTGCTGGACTTAATTCAACTTTAGGATATGCATCTGTATAGTCAGCTGGAACATCTATAGTTACTCCACCTAGTGTATCTATTGCATCTTTAAAGCCTTGTAGAGTTACTAGAACAGTATAGTGTGGCTTAAGACCTGTAATATCTCCTACAACATTTGAAAGTCCAAGCATAGCCTTCTCTTGGTCTTTTTTAATCATTCCTGTTAGATAATATACCGCATTAATTTTAGATGTTTCTTTATTCCCAAAGTAATTTTTAAAGCTTACATAAGTATCCCTTGGAATTGAGATCATATATGCATTTTTATCATTATGATCATAACTAATCATCATTATTGTATCTGTATTTTGTGTCGCATTATTATCTCTAGTATCAATTCCTACTACTAATACATTTGTTCTTCCATTAGTTGCTGGTAATTCAGGATTACAAAATGGTGGGAATAGACAAGTTTCTTTTGGTGCATCAATTTGTACAATACATCCATCCCCTTCACAATTACCAAATAGCTGTTTTACTCCACTTAATGCATCAGTACTCGAATAGTTAGCATTTAAATACCATATATATCCTCCAGCAATTGCAAGTAGAAATGTAGTAAGAATTAAAAAAATCTTTAAAAATCCATTCTTTTTTTTCTTAGTAACATGCATAATTGGTGATTCTTTCATCCCTTTTCTAGAGCTAAATTTTTCAATATTATGAGTTTGGGCAGAGTTTTCCATTATTAGTTTTGATCAAGTATTTCATTAACTATCTTATCCGCTTTTGAGTTCATTGCTCTTGGGATATGATTAAATGTGATTACATTAAACATAGGAATTAATTCTTTAATTCTTGCAACATAGCCTTTAATATTCTCATCTTTAACTTTGTATTCTCCTCTTACTTGCTTTATTACTAACTCACTATCCATACGAACAGTAACATCTTTTATACCTTCTTTTGACAAGTAGCTTAAGCCAAGAATAAGGCCATTGTATTCAGCTTGGTTATTTGTACAAATATTAAGGAACTTTCCTTTTGAATATATGACTTCATTTTTATCGTTTTCAACTACAAAAGCTGAAGCCCCCTTGCCCGGATTACCTCTAGAACCACCATCTGTATATATGGTTACCATAACTATAAAATTATATTTAATTGGGGCAAATAACTACTCTACATTATTCTGTTTATACCTCATTAAGTCAACAAAAAAGATCAAAAGATGATAAAATTTATATTAATACTTACTGATTCTACATATTGGGAGATCGTCTAATGGCAGGACCACAGACTCTGAATCTGTGTATCTAGGTTCGAATCCTAGTCTCCCAGCCAAAATATATTTAGTATTCATAAAAAAGATTATTATGAAAATATTCAAATATAGAGTGGCAATATTTAGCAAAGATCCAGATAGATTGTCTGATTTCTATATTAATTACCTTGGCTTTAAGCTAATTGTAAAAGTAGATTCAGTAGATGATTATGGCTACTCTTTAGAAGCCAGTAAAGGATACAAAATATGGATAGCAAGACATTTCGAAATTAAAACAAACAATAAGGAAAAATATAGAATAATGCTATCTATATATGTTGATG
>JBAXKR010000067.1:0-5987 GCA_037135235.1 bacterium
CTTCTAGGAATATCAATGTTTTTAGCTATTACTTCTCTTAAATTCTTCACAACTTCAATTTCAACATCATCGCTTAAGTGTCTTTCCATTTCTGGATAATCAAAATGTTTTATTTTGTCTATTTTTTCTTTGTATCCAAGTGTTGCGTTAAATTCTGCTTCAGCAATTTTACTATATTTATTCAATATTTGATTAAATGCCAAAGCTGCATTATCTCTCAATATTTTGTCACTTGAATTAAATAGATCCGTAATCTTTTCAAAATGATATTCTTTTTCTATACCATCTTTATCCTTAATTATTGCTTTTTCACTAGAGAGCAATCCTGTCAGCATTCTATTCCAAGCTTCACTTGCAAGATCGGATAATTCATTAACTATATTTTGTTCACTTTCAGGAAGTATATGCTTAGAATATTTAAAAATATCAGATAAGTATTTATGATATTCTTTTAGAATACTACTTGATAGCAAAGCATCTTGCTCTTCTTTATCTAGTTTGGATAACTTAAGTACAATGAAATGAAGTTCATTTGATGCCTCATTAATATATTTTTGTACAAGGCTGTATTTTCCTAATACTTCAGTATTTTGATTGTCTAAAAAGTGGAGTAAATCAATATAGTAAGAGGGTTTGCCACCATAAGCAAATGTTTCTTCAAATATATTTATTTCATCTAGTAATATCTTTAATTTACTTGGATCTGATAAATATGAGTCATCATTTTTCCATTTTTCAGAAAGTAAGGATGCTGTAAGTGTAAACACTTCTAAGTCTGAGTTTAGCTTCGAATCATTTATTGAAGAATATAGCTCATCTAACTTCCAACTTAAATGCTTTGTTTTATCCATTACAGTAAATTATAGATTTAATTAAAAGAATAGAATATTTAATAGAATTAAGATAATTAGAAATTAATTTGTTAATCCGTTTTATTGGATTTATTAATTCTAATATTTCCAAGGTTTTTATACGAATTAATCCTTTAATCTTCTGTTTGAATATTGAGTTTAAGAATATTAATAATCCTAAGGATATAGGGCTATTGGAAGCCGAATCACCTATTGTTGATCTTGCAGTTTGATTATTTGTACTTGAAGTTAGTATTGGGACAGCGGAAGTTAGACATATCTGAGTATATTCAAAATCAGAACTTGTAAGATTAACATTAAGATTTGTTTGATATCTTGAGAATAGTTCTATCTTACTTATACTCTTGTATGCACTATTAAATGCCTTTATATTTAAATCATAAATTCCTGTTTGAAGATAGACTCCATAATCACATAGATTACCAGAAGCCTTACCATTTTGATCTGTTGGGAGTTTAAGAATAAATGGATCAGATTTAAGGGATTGGAATTGTATTTCTACATTTGTAGTTAAATCTGAAGAGCTATTAGCTCCTTCTACTCCTAATTGAAATTGAAAATCACATGAATATACACTTGCACTTACCATAACACTTTCACTTGCAAATGCTTGATTATGTATTAGTAGAATTGAAAAGAAATATATAAATATAACTAAAAAAAATACACTAAGTACTTTTGAACTAATTATATTAATTATTCTACTATTTTTTATAAAGCCAAAGTTAAGCATTTGTATATGTACGTACTAAAAGGAACCGGTGTTAACGGTTCCTTTAGATTTGAATTAATCAGAAAAACCTAATCTATTTTATCACCTCACCCTCTACTGGTTCATCTGTTTTGTCGCTTTTCTTCTCAGCTTCAGCTTTTGGCTCTTCTTTTGGAGTATCTTGAGTTTTGGAATCTCCAGTTTTTGAAGAAGCATTTTGGTACATCTTAGTTGATATATCTTGTACTTTTTTCATTAATTCGTTTTTTTCCTTCTTAACTTCTTCCACATTAAAATCATCCTTATCAACTTTTTCTTTCAAAGTTTTTGAAGTATCTTCAAGTGATTTTTTCTCATCAGCAGATAATTTGTCACCAAAATCTTTAATTACCTTCTCTGTTTGAAATATCAGGCTTTGAGTTTCGTTTTTAAGTTCAGCTCTTTCTTTAAATTCCTTATCTTTAGCTGCATTTACTTCAGCAGCTTTTACCATCTTTTCAACTTCTTCATCTGAAAGAGATGTTGAAGCTGCAATTGTTATGCTTTGACTTTTGCTTGTTGCTTTATCCTTTGCAGTTACACTTAAAATACCATTTGCATCTATTTTGAATGAGACTTCAACTTGAGGAATTCCTCTTGGTGCAGGTGGTATACCATCAAGTATGAATGTTCCAAGTATCTTATTATCATCTGCTTTAGGTCTCTCTCCTTGTACTACTTTAACTTCCACAGCTGGTTGATTATCAGCAGCTGTTGAGAATACCTGAGACTTTTCTGTAGGTATTGTTGTATTTCTTGCAATCATAGGAGTTGCAACACCGCCGTATGTTTCAATTGCAAGTGTTAATGGAGTTACATCAAGTAAAGTAATATCTTTAACATCTCCAGTTAATACTCCACCTTGAACTGCAGCGCCAATTGCTACAACTTCATCAGGGTTAACTGATTTGTTAGGTTCTTTATCAAAGAATTCTTTAACAGTCTTAATTACCATAGGCATTCTAGTCATTCCACCAACTAGAACTACTTCATTGATATCCTTAATATCAATTTTAGCATCCGAAAGAGCTTTTTTAACTGGTTCAATAGTTTTCTTTATTAAATCTCCAATTAAATTTTCAAGTTCAGCTCTAGTCATAGTTCTATTAATATGTTTAGGTCCATTTGCATCAGCTGTAATAAATGGAAGATTAATAGTTGTTGATTCTGCACTAGATAACTCTATTTTAGCTTTCTCTGCTGCTTCTTTTAATCTTTGAAGAGCAATAGGGTCTGATTTAAGATCAATTGAGTTTTCTTTTCTAAATTCATCTGCTAAAAAGTCAATAATTCTTTGATCAAAGTCATCTCCACCAAGATGAGTATCACCATTAGTAGATTTAACTTCAAATACTCCATCTCCAAGCTCAAGTATTGTAATATCAAATGTTCCTCCACCTAAGTCATATACAGCAATTGTTTCATCTTTTTTTCTATCAAGTCCATATGCTAAAGCTGCTGCTGTTGGCTCATTTATGATTCTTTGTACATTTAACCCTGCAATCTTACCTGCGTTTTTAGTTGCTTGTCTTTGTGAGTCATCAAAATATGCAGGAACTGTTATTACTGCTTCAGTAACAGTTTCACCAAGGAATGCTTCTACATCGGATTTAATCTTAGCTAGAACCTTTGCAGAAATAGCTTCAGGTGGAAGCCATTCAGTTCCAAACTTAATATCTACTCCACCTTTATCAGATGATTTAATATCAAAAGGAAGTAGTTTTACATCTCTTTGAACTTCACTGTCATCAAACCTTCGACCAATAAGTCTTTTAATAGAATAGTATGTTCCTTTTGGATTAGTTACCATTTGATTCTTTGCTGGTATTCCAACAACTTCTTTACCATCCTTTCCTAAAGCTACAATTGATGGTGTAGTTCTACCACCTTCTTTATTTGCAATTACAGATGGTGTTCCACCTTCCATTATTGCAACACAAGAGTTAGTAGTACCTAAATCTATTCCAATTATTTTGTTACTAGACATTAAATTATGATAATAAATTAATTATTTTGATATTAGCAGAGCATAGCAAAGACTGCTAATTATTGTCAAGTTGAATTATTTTTCCTCTATAGTTTTAGGAGTATATTTAGATACAATAACCTTGGATGCCCTTACTAATTGATCCTTATTACTATATTTATACCCCTTCGCTGCTATATGTTTAACTGTATCGTTTTCTTTTTCATCTTCTGTAGCAAGAGTTCCAATTGCTTCCATTTTATGCATATCATATGCATCTCCTATATTAACTGAAACCTCTTCTAAACCAAAATCATTAATTACTCCACCAAGTTTGTTTTGTACACTTCCATATGCACTTTTAATTTTTGTAGGATCTTCTTCTTTTGTTACAAATTCATTAGCTCTTAGAAAATCATCATTAATATCTAATAGTTTTGATATTAGTGTTGTGTTTGCAACGAATTGAAATGTTTCTCTATCTGCTTCCATTCTCTTTTTAAGATTTTGATAATCAGCAAGTGCTCTTAATGCCTTATCTTTGTTGATTTCTGATTCAGCTTTGCATTTTAATAAATCAGAGACATTATTATCATTTTGTGCACATTGGTTAGTAACAAATTCTTGACTTGATCTAAATTCTACTAAAGAATTTGGAGCTTTCCACTTACAGAGTATTACATTTCCAATTTCCATAGCATCATACAAATCAACTTTCTCATCTTTTGAGAATTTAATAAATTCAGGAAAACTTTCAGGAACAAATGCTATATGATCAATTTTTCTTTCAGAAGATAGTCTTGTAGGTTTTGGTTCACTAATTTCAAGCTTTTCTAGTATTAAACCTTGCTCTTCAATTTTACTTTTAAGAGTCGCTATAGTTATTCTTCTTCCACAATGAGCTATTTCTTTCTGATCTGAAATATACTGGCTATATTCCTCTTTTGCCTTTTCATAGTCACTACTAGATTCAGTTAGTATAGATATATGGTCTGCTTTAAAAATAATTTTATCTGTATATGTAGCTAATACATCAGTAACTGCTTTTTTAAAAAACTCTGGAAAGACTGTGTAATCCATAATATATAATGATAATATAATTATTTACCAACTAAAGGTAGATTCTTCTAAGTTTTTTGCAATAAATTTAACTGCTGGAACACTTTTGGAATAGTTCATTCTAGCAGGTCCTAAAACTGATATTACTGCATCATGATCCCT
The DNA here is from genome assembly GCA_037135235.1 of bacterium. GTDB lineage: Bacteria > Patescibacteriota > Dojkabacteria > JBAXKR01 > JBAXKR01. The sequence goes on from JBAXKR010000067.1 coordinate 4,811, forward strand.
ATGTAATTTTACATGTTTAAAAACAAGTGCAGATGTTTCTAAAGATTCAATTCCAAGCTCATCACCTATTAGTAAAAATACATTATTATTACCCTTAGCCTTATCAAATACTTTTCTTAATATATTGGGGTTTTCAAGAATGATTAATATACTTTGAAGTACATCTATATTTCTGTACTCTGTAAAATTCAATAACTTAGATATTCCTGAAAAAAATGTTGAGTCATTTAGTATAGCTACAGATGCATATCCGGTATACTTACTAATCTCATTTACTGCTTCTTTAAGTAGAGCTTCTGCAGAAAATCTTGATTGAAATAGCTTTTCTCTAGCTTCTGATTCATCTTTTACATTTACTTGATCTTCATCCATAGCCTCAGATATATAGAATCTCCAAGCTTGTGTTGTTGGAATTCTTCCTGCTGATGAATGAGTTTTGTAAAGATAACCCATCTTCATAAGGTCAGCCATCTCATTTCTAATTGTTGCAGGACTTAAGTCAAAATCGTATCTATCGGATATTTCCATACTGCCAACAGCTTCGGCAGATTCCATAAACTCTTGCATTATTGCTAATAGTAACTGCTTTTGCCTGTCTGATATATCATTCATATTGGCATATTAATATTTGACTAGTTTGATTTTGATATTTTAATATATCAAATTAGCAAACACAAGTGAAGATTGATAGATAATAATTTCTAAATGATTAAGTTTTCTGTTATTTTTCTTTATCCCTAAGTGCTAGTAAAATTACAATTAAGGCTAAGAAAGAAATTAATAGTGCACCGATGAAGAATATTGAACCTACAGTATTATCTGTTATTAGAAGAGTTATTAATCCAACTATGAAGGTTGCTACAAATACTACAAATGAGTATTTAGTATATCTTGATAGATCATTAGATGATTTAACTTGAAACTTTGTTCCTATTGATTCTAATAGGGTATTACAAAACGATGAAGCATACTTTAGTTCTTCACCTAAGTAATTTTTCTTGTAATTAAGAATAGATTTTTGATTCTTAGATACATATTCTTCCAGTAAATTAATAAGCTTATTCTGATTAGAACTAATGAGTTCAATTGAGCTTATATTTATTAAGTTATTTGTTAAATGTCGTATTAATACATATGTATCACTATTCTTAAAGTATTCTTGCTTAATCTCTTTAGT
>JBAXKR010000068.1:0-5852 GCA_037135235.1 bacterium
TATTTTTGAAATATGTATGGATATATTTAAACCCACCAAATGATTTTATTCAATTGGTGGGTTATTAACTCAAATCAATATACATATACATTCTTACGAACATCCACTAGTTGCTCCACAATCTGGACATTTGTAACAAGCTCCACTTCTATTCATAACAGATCCACACTCACTACAATTAGGAGCATCTTCGTTATTTTGTCTTCTAGAAGCTGTTACTTGGTCTTTAATATCAAATTTCTTTTCTAAATCTACAACCATATCACTAACTATACTTGTGTTATGCATTTCCATAGTTCCTGTTTCAGTTTTCGCTTCAACAGGCTTATAGCTACTTGATAAAGTTGTATCTAGATTAAAACTAATCTGATTAAATTTATCTGCAAGTGTTTTACCACTTAAGAATGATGCACTTGAGAATGCGTACTCAACTAATTCTTCATTATGGAATTCTTTCGCTTCCTCTTTTGGTAAGAACTTTAATGCTAACCACCTTGCAAGGTAATCTACAACTGATTTAGCTATTGGAATATTTTTGTTATTTGTCATTCCAGCTGGTTCAAATCTGACATGAGCATAGTTCTTTATGAGATCTCTAAGTGGAACTCCATATTGTAAACAAAGTGACATAGAGATTGCCCATGCATCCATAATTCCTCTAAGTGTACTTCCTTCTTTACTCATAGATAGGAATATTTCACCAGGTTTACCATCTTCATAAAGTCCTACGGTAATAAAGCCTTTATGTCCTGCAACTATGAACTTATGAGTAATACTTACTCTTTCAATTGGAAGTTCTCTTCTTTGTACTTTTGACTGAACAGTTATCATCTTAACTTGATTCGTATTAGACACCACTTCACTTGTTATTTCTTCCTCACTATCAAATGTGAACAGTTTTGCATAAACATCTTCAGACTTTGAACTTGTTGATAGAGGTTGAGATAGTTTAGACCCATCTCTATAGAGGGCATTACATTTAAGCATTAATTTCCAACTTTTCATGTATACATTTTGTACTTCTTCAATAGTTGCATCTTCTGGTAAGTTAATTGTTTTACTAATAGATCCAGAGATAAATGGTTGAGCAGCTGCAAGTATTCTTACATGTCCCATTGCCTCAATAAATCGCTTTCCAACAGTTCCACATTTGTTTGCACAGTCAAATACTGCATAATGTTCCTCCTTAAGATAAGGAGCACCTTCTGTAGTCATAGTTCCGCAAGCATACTCGTCAGCTTTAGTAATTTCTTCTTCACTAAATCCTAAGCTTTTAAGAATATTACCACTATCATCTTTACCACTTTTCTTAATTAACTCATCATACAAAACTTCACCAATCGTAAACTTATTAAAAGAAAATGTAATACTAAATGCACTCTTAACTGATTCATTAATTTTCAAAATTGATTCTTCACTTAATCCTTTCTTAAGTAAGCTCCCCCTATTAATCCCAGGAGCATTATCAATACTCCCATGTCCTATTGCATATTTTACAATTTCATCAATTTGTTCATGGCTATATCCTAGATTTTCTAATGCAGGAACAAGGGAACTATTTGCGATCTTGAAATATCCTCCTCCAACTAGTTTTTTAAACTTAACAAGTGCAAAGTCAGGTTCTATTCCTGTAGTATCACAGTCCATAACAAGTCCAATTGTTCCAGTTGGAGCTATTACTGTTACTTGTGCATTCCTATACCCGTATTGTTCACCAAAATCTAATGCCTTATCCCATGAATTCTTAGCTTCAGTAACTAAATATTCTGGTGCATATTGATCATCAATACCTAAAGGTTTAATTGATAATCCTTCATAATCTCCAAGTTCTTTGTAAAGCTTTTCATTTCTAACCTTTAAACTTTCAGACACGTTATATGCAGCTCTTCTATGATTTCTAATTACCTTAAGCATTACATCCATATTTTCAAGGTATCTTTCAAATGTTCCAAGTACCTTAGCCATTTCACTTGATGCACTATATGCCTCTCCTGTCATTATGGCAGTAAGTGAACCTGTAATACTTACAGCAGTTTTACTATCATAAGGAACTCCAGCTTTCATTAACATTGTTCCTAAGTTTGCATACCCAAGACCAAGAGTCCTGTATTGATATGTTCTTTCTGCCATAATATCTGATGGGAGTTGAGCCATTAGAACCGATATTTCAAGCACAATAGTCCATAGCCTAATAGTGTGCTTGTATTTTTCTATATCAAAATATCTGTTTAATGGATCATAGAATTTATCAAGATTTATTGATGCTAGATTACATGCAGTTTCATCTAAGAACATATATTCAGAACAAGGATTTGATCCATTAATTCTTCCATCATTAAGACATGTATTCCATTCATTAATAGTAGTATCGAATTGAAGTCCAGGATCAGCTGATTCCCATGCAGCTTCAGATATTTCATTCCAAAGACTTTTTGCTTTAATACTCTTTACAGCTTTACCATTAATTCTAGATATTAAATTCCAATCTCTATCATCAATAACGGATTCCATAAACTCGTTAGTAACTCTAACTGTGTTATTTGAATTTTGTCCATCTACAGTTGTATATGCTTCCGATCTAAAGTCAGTATCATATGTTTGAAAATCAAACTTATCTGATTTAATACCATTTTCTAATAGCATTAAAACTCTTTTGATGTAGTTAAGTGGAACAAAATCTGATTTAGCTTTAATGATAAGTTTTTTAAGTTCAGGATTTTTAAGAGGATCAAGTCCTGATTTCTCAGCAGAGATCATAATAGACTTAAGATGAGTAAAACAAATATGACTTCCAGTAACTAAAGATGCAACTTTTCTTTCTTCTCTAACTTTCCAGTTAATAAATTCTTCAATGTCTGGATGATCTGCATTAAGTATAACCATCTTTGCAGCTCTTCTTGTAGTTCCACCTGATTTTATTGAGGCTGCTGATTTATCGAATACTGATAAAAATGTCATTACTCCAGAAGATGATCCACCTCCTGATAGTGGAGCACCTTTTTCTCTTAAAGCAGAAAAGTTAGTACCAGTACCTGATCCAAATTTAAATATTCTAGCTTCTTTTGTTAAAGTATCAAATATTCCACCTTTGTTTACCATATCATCACTAATTGCTTGAATAAAGCAAGCATGAGGTTGGGGATGTGAGTATGCATCTTTAGATACTGTTAATTTCTTTGTATCTGGATCGATATAGTGGTGGCCTTGTGATGGACCTGTAATTCCATATGCATAGTTTAAACCAGTATTAAACCACTGAGGTGAGTTAGGAACTGCAATTTGAGCAATTAGTGAATACTTTAACTCATCATAGAAAGCTTTTGAATCATCTAGAGTATCAAAATATCCATATTTTGTACCCCAGTATGTCCAAGTTCCAGCAAGTCTATTTGCAACTTGTTTGATTGAATCTTCACCAATCAGTTCCCCTCTATTATCATTATCCTTATACTTTTCTTCGAAGGATCTAAAATCATACATATCATACTTATCATTTTTTAATAGATCTAGTATTCTTTTAGGAACTCCTTTCTTTCTAAAATACTTTTGAGCAAGTACATCTGTTGCTACTTGAGACCATGTTACTGGTACTTCAACATCTTTTTTTTCAAATACAGACTTACCTTTCTCATCAGTTATTTTAGATACTCTAAGTTCATACTTAATTTCATCTAATAAATTATGCTTAGGATCAGTAAACATTCTTTTAATTTTAAGCCCCTTATTCCCAACATTCTCTCTTAATACTTTTTCAAACTTCGCCATAGTGTGTAAGATAATAAATATATATAAGTGATATGGTTATTTACTAATATTTTTTTCTTTAAGTTTCTCGCTATTAATCCGAAGTATCTCGCTTTCAAAATCATCTAAACTTTTAAAATCTTTGTAAACTGATGCAAATCTTAAATAACTTAATTTATCTAACTTAAATAGTTCTTCCATAACAATCCTCCCTATATCATTAGTATGAATTGATGTAGCACTAAGTCCCATAAGTCTTAATTCAATCTTTTCTACTAATTCATCTATTTGTTCTGCTGATATATTCTTTTTTACTGCTCTAGCTATTCCAGTTCTAAGCTTAGTTCTATCAAAAGGCTCAGCTCTTCCTGATTTCTTTATTACTTCAAGCTCAATATTCTCAATACGCTCGTATGTAGTAAATCTTTTAGTACATAGTAAACATTCTCTTCTTCTTCTTGTTACTGGTAAATCGTCACTATCTCTTTTATCTACTACTTTTGTGATTTTTGATTTACAATATGGACAATTCATTAGTAAATATTTATATACAACTAATTGTGATGTGACAAAAATTAATACACAACAGATTGTATGTCAAGTGAAAATTATGTACTACTTAAAATTACTGGTGGAACAAGGGTGGAACTCAATAGAATATTTTTGTTATTAATATTTTTTTTATCTGTTATGTAATTTGTTACACAAAAACATATGAATATATATCTAATTGGAATTTGCGGAATAACTATGGGTTCAATTGCAATTGAACTTAAGAAGTTAGGCCATAATGTAATAGGGTCAGATAAAGGAATATATGATCCTATGAGTACAATGCTTAAAAATGCTCAAATAGAGGTGCTAATAGGGTTTAAAGAAGAGCATATATCTAATCTTAAAGAAAAGCTTGATATGGTGGTAGTTGGAAATGCAATCTCACTAGATAACCTTGAGTATTTAAAATGTAAACAAATGGAAGTTGAAATTCTTTCATATCCTGAGGTATTAAAGAAGTTTTGTATTAAAAAGAATTCAATAGTTGTAGCTGGAACATATGGGAAAACTACCATAACCGCACTACTTGTACATATATTTAATAACCTTAAAGTTAATCCTTCATATATGATAGGAGGTAAAGCACTTAACCTTGATCAAATGGTTTCATTTAATGATTCTTCTTGGTCAATAGCAGAAGGAGATGAATACTTTACTTCAAAAACAATTGCTAAGTCTAAATTCTTTTTTTATTCAACTAAGTATTTAATATTAACAAGTGCTGAGTGGGATCATACTGATATATTTAAAACTGAAGAAGAATATATTAATAATTTTGTTGAGCTTATTAAATCAATTCCAGAAGATGGAATAATTGTTGCAAACAAGAATGGTAAAAATGTAGTTGATGTAATATTAAGATCAGGAAAACAAAATATTACTCAATATTACGATTACACAGATGTATCTTTATCAAAGTATTCCCCAAAGATTATTGGGAAACATAACTATGAAAATATATTATCTGTAGTTACATTACTATTAACACTAAAAGAAAAGAGTTTATTTCTACAAGAATTAAGTACGAATGATTTTAATAAAATATTAAGTGATTCAATAAATTCATACTTAGGAATATATAGAAGATTGAATATTCTTCTTGATAATGAAAAGCTTGTAGTAGTTGATGACTTTGCACATAGCCCATCTAAATTTAAAGCTACAATTGATTGTCTTAAAGAAAAATACAAAGGATGTGATATAACTGCAGTTGTTGAACCTAATATGGGTAATAGAACTAAGCTGTCACTAACAACATACAAAGAAGTATTTAAAGATGTTACAAGAGTAATTATCCCAAAGTGGAGAATAAATAAACTAAAGCTGGATTCAGAATTAGCATCAAGTGAGGATTTTAAGAAAATGTTACTTGAAGAGAAAGTGAATGTTGAAATTCAACTAGATGATAATCTTTTACTACAAAATTTAGAATATGTTGTTAAAAATGCATAAGAAGGAAATCCTGAATCTGTAATTAAAACTATTGATAAATTTGTAAAAGAAGAGATACCATTTTTAATGAATATTGGGCCTTACAAAGGATAATATTTAAT
>JBAXKR010000069.1:0-5807 GCA_037135235.1 bacterium
ATTTCTTCATTAATATTACTTGAAACATTCAAGTCTGGAAGATTTTCTTGAACTATTGTTTTATTGTCATAAGCTTTCATTAAATCTTCCCTTGGTTTAGTTTCTGGAATAATATCATCGAGATCAAGATGAGTGCTTGATACATTATTATGTACAGGACTTGTGTTTGAAACACTAGCTTCTACTTTAGGTAATGATGTTACCACATCTGTTGATTCAAACTCTTTCAAGAAAGGATTTTCACCTTTTACTTCAGATACTTCTTTGACAGTATCTACACTTTCTTTTTTAACTTGAGTGGATTCATAACTTTGAGTTACGCCTGAATTATCAAATAGTGAATCTAATGCTCTTAAACTATCTTGTTCTTCTACATCTACATTATTCTTCATTACTTCTTCAGGACTAGTATACACACTAGATAGTGGTGCTTTATTAATAACTGAAGAGACACCTGGGCTTACTTTTCTAATATCAGCAGAAGATAATATATTTGGAATTTTGTTTGATTTTTTCCAAACTTTTCTTTGAGATGTAAACATTGCATATAGGTAGTTAGCAAGCCATACTTCAAAAGGTCTATCATTTACCCTAAAGAGAGCTAACATTAAACCAATAATTGCAAAGAATATAACTAGGGGCCATCTAACAATATCTAATCCATCAAAAATTATGTAGCAAATAAAGGCAACTGAAGCACCTCCTGCAACATATCCAAATTGTCTTATGGTAAGTTCCCCAAATAATTTGAATTCAACATCCATTATATTTTGAGGAACTGGGTGAGTTTTCATTAACTATACTTCAAATCAATATATTAACAAAACAATACTACTAATGAATTAGTATCTTCGCAAGTATTAATATCTTATTTGAAATTATGCAATCTTAACTATTGTGAAAACCTTTTTTCCTGCAGGTAAAACTACAGTTACTTCATCGTGTAGTTTCTTTTCAAACACTGCACTTCCAAGTGGGGAACTTAAAGAATATTTTTTTTCTATTGGATTTGATTCTTGTTCACTTACAATTGTAAAACTTATCTGTTTATCTCCACCTTTTTCTCTTATGGTAATCGCTTCTCCAAGATTAACCTTAGAGTCACTTTTAGTAACTGCTACTATTTTGGCTTTCTTAACAAGATCCTCAAGTTCTAGTATTGTTGTCTCATTCATTTGCTGATCCTCAAGTGCAGCAGTATATGCAGCATTTTCAGATAAGTCTCCGATTGCAGTAGCTTTTTCAATTCTATCAGCAATTTGAGTTCGAATAATGCCCTTCCTTTCACTTAACTCCGAAACCAATTTCGCTAACCCAACCTTAGTTGTGATGTACTTGTTTTTTTCCATGATGTACACACAATAACAAATAAAATATAACACAAAATATAACCTTGTTATAATACATTATATACCTCTATTTGTAAACAAGTAAATACTTGTTTTTTGAATTCCGACCTTAAATAGGTCTAAGTAATCTGAGAGTTTTGAGAATAAGACAGTTCGAGATAAATAATTCTGAGTAATTTTACTAGACAATGCTATTCTCTCTGTCATATCAGTCAACTCTCGTATTTTATCAAGCGCTTTTATTGAATCTAATTCTAATGAATTATACTCTACTTTAGAATCTCCAACAAGATTAGGATTATATTCATAGTCAATTGCTAAAATAGTATCTACTTTTAATGAAAGTGTAGAATTAAAATATTCTAATAAATTCCCTATTTTTGATTTTTTTTCACTGCTTGTTAAATCTGGTTTTACAAGTAAAGTATCTAGTGAAGTTTTTAGTTCAGGAGTTAGTTTGAATTTATCCTCGAACTTGCCTTGAACAATAGTACTTGATTTTAAATCTTGGTTATTAAAATATGAATAACCACTAACTACCTTATTCTTATTTGTATCGGTAGAATAGTAAAGTACTAAATATCCAATGTTTTGCTCATAAGCATTTAATAGTGTTGTATCTTCTTCAAAATTAATGTAATCAATTGAAGGTTTTAAATATTGATTTTCAATTATTGATTTAACAGTATTAACAGGGTTATCTAATTGTTCAATTCTCGTAGGAGAAATCTTTAATGTATCCTTAAGTAATTTGTCATTTGCTATTGCAAGCTTTTTTAAATCAGAATATTCATTTTGACTTAATAATATATCTACTTGTTTTGAATTTAGATAATTTTTAACATTTGAATACTTTTGAGAAACCGAGATTGCATTCGATGTATATTCTTTTACAATATTTAAATTGTTTCTCAAATTATTATGTAAGTCATTAAGTCTAAAGATATCAAAAACAAATTTTGAATTTTCAAGATCAGTAACTAGAGCGGATGAGCTTTGAGAAAGTTTTGAAAGATCTGATTCTGTTACCAATACACTCATATTATTAGACAGAGTATTTAGTTTATATACATTCAGTAAACTTCTAGAAACAGGTGAAATTATAATGAAATATAGGATAAAGCTTAATAAGAAGATAAAGAAATATGACATTATTCTAGTAAATGTAAGTGTCCTAATCCAATAGTTAAATTTATATGAAAATGTAGTTCTATCAAATTCTTTATGCTCTTTTATTTCCTTCTCTTTTAATTTATCCCTTAGTAATTTATCACTAAGCACTATTTTAGAGTTTCTACTTTTTGATTTTGTAACTTCAGATAATTTCTTAATAAAATTATCTTCACTACCACTTGATTTACTTAATTTAAATTCCTTCTTTTTATTTTCAACTAAAGGCTTGTCAACAACATGTGTTTCTTTTGGTTTCATAGGCTCCATTTCCACATATTCTTTCTTATCAGTAACTTTCTTTCTTCCACCATAGTATGAATTTATCCATTCTATTTCCTGACTTATTGCTCTTTCTATGTTTATCTTTGGAGACCAACCTATTTCTGACAAATTAGTTGAAGTTTCAAAATTTACTGGTTGTAAGCTAGTATCATTTGAATTATCAAATACTATTTGTCCAGACTTTTCTTCTAGCTCGGTAATTTTATACGCAAGTGAAAGACTAGTTATTTCTTGAGGATAACAAATTGAATAAATCTTACCTTTTGTTTTATCTTCAAAAAGACTCTTTAATAATCCAAAAGCTGCATCTTTTACACTTACTAAATAGTTACTTTGTAATCCATCTCCTATTAAATTTAATGGTTTACCATTAATTGCTAGTTTACAAAGCCTTACTAATTCACTTGGAATATTTAGTGGTGCACCTTCACCAACTAGCTCTGCTACTCTTACGATTCTTGCATTTAGGCTTGCTTTATCAATAAATTCTTTAACTAAACTTTCAGAATATCTCTGAAGCTCCGCTCTATTATATTCAAGTGAATTTCTTGATTTGTACTCAGCACTTTGCATATTCAAAAGTATCTGATGTACCTTTAAAGAAGAAGCTAATACAAATTTAGACTTAAAATGTAGTGATAGTTTTAATACTTTATTTAAATCATTTGAAGATTTTAAGAAGAAATCAGTTCCTATCTTTTCTGAAACATCTTTTTCAATATCATCAATGTATATAATGTAGTCTAATCTTTCGAGTTCGTTTTTAAGTTCATCTAAGCCTACAAAATCAACAAATAGAAATAGATTACTATCTATGTGTTCTTTATAGTTTGCAATATTACTATCTGATAATTCATCAATTACAATTACAAATCCTCCTTGATCAATTAAGCTATTCGTAATCTCCTTACCTAAACAATTTCCACCTTTGTAAAGAAGTGTCGTAGGAAGAGTCCTATTTATTTTTATTTTTTCTATACTTGTCATTAGTTTATTTCATTAACCTTAATAGGTATTTCAGCTAATTTAGTTTCAATTAAAAAATCATATGATTTAACTTGAGAAGCTTTTTCATTATCAAAACCAAATAATTGAAAAGATAATGGTAAGTATCCATCTCTCTTTATCGATATCTTATATGTCTTTGTAGGATCCACGGTAATATTTGATTGATCAGTTTTGACATCATCAATATATAGCTCATCACCTTTGGAAGTTATGAAGCTAAGTACAACATCATTATTAGTTGATATCACATTCTTTTTTGTTGGAGTTAATATCCATCCAGCAGAAGAATTATAGTTAGGACCACTTTCCCAAGAAATCACACTACTTACACCTTTTTCAAAAGATATATCTCTTTCAAATACATAGTATGGAGTTAGTGAATCCCTCTTTATAGTTACTTTTCTAGTTCCTACTTCTACTGGACTTATTTCAAGTTTTGATTCATCTACGCTCGTTTTTCCAACTTCAGTATTATTAATATCAACAATCAATTTACCACCAAGTGAACTTACTTCTAAGCTTGAAGAAGTTACAGGTACTTTATTTCCAAGCAAAGATTCTAATGAGAATTGAAAATTTTTCCAAGGTGAAATTACTGCTAGTACGAGAAGTAGTGCTATTACTAATATTGTAAATACTATTCGTTTCATGATTTATAGCAGTGAAAATAAATCTAATCGAATATAGTATATGAAAAATAGATTGGGGTTACAACAAATAATTTAACGTTTGGAGAATGATGGTCCTTTTCGAGCTTTTTTAAGACCAATTTTCTTTCTTTCTACCATTCTTGAATCTCTTGTTAGCATTCCTGCTTTTCTAAGCGCTAATTTGTATGATTCGTTCATTTTAACTAATGCTCTTGCAAGTCCTTGAACAATAGCTTCTATTTGAGATGTAGAACCTCCACCATTTACCTTAGCGGTAAAGTATGCCTTATCGTTAAGTTCAAGAAGCGTAAATGGGCTTATAACCTCATTTTTTAGTCTCTTTGTGACCATTAACTTATCAAGTGTAATTCCATTTACTGTAGATAGACCTTTTTCACTAAAAAGTCTAACTGATGCTACTGATGTTTTTCTTCTTCCAATTGCAAAATTGTATTTTTGAATCTCCATTTATGTTTTTACTTATATATTATCAATAACTTTATATTCTAATTCAGGAACTCTTTCGTCAGGAAAGATAGTAATAGCTTCTAACATTCTTCTTCCAAGTCTATTCTTAGGTAACATACCTTGTAGTGAAATTCTGTATAGTTTATCAGGATTCTTTTCTCTTAATAGTTCAAAACTACCCTCTTTAATTCCACCTGGGAACATAGAATGCCAGTGATAAGCCTTTGTAAGTCTAGTAGGAGTTACATCAACTAACTTTGCATTCTTAATAGTTACTTTATCAATTATAGGGATATATCTGACAAAATTTACCTTGTTTTTTCCAAGTAATAGTTTAGAAACCATTACAACCAATTTACCGTAATTCTTACCCTTGGCATCAATTAGGTAATGTACTGGTATTACTTCTTTTTTTAGTATTGATCTTGTTTTCATTTTTCTTCTTTTTTAGATGATTTAGTAGTCTTTTTTACTTTTGAAACTTTTTCTTTTTTAGCTTTCTCTTCTAGTATGATTTCTACCATAGACATTTCTGCATTATCTCCTCTTCTGTTATTCAAAAGATATCTAGTTGTAAAACCAGAAGTTTTACCTTTAAGTCTTTTTAAATAATCCTTCATCACCTTATTTGTTAAATCCATATCATTAAGTGTAGAAAATACACTTCTTAATGCTAACTCAGCATTAGGATTTAAGGCTTTAGAAAAAAGTTTATCAGCTTCAGCTTTTAATACAAAAGCCTTTGGGCTAGTTGTAGTTATTTTGCCATGCTTAACTAACTCTTTTAGAAGATTTCTAACCATCAAGTCTCTGTGGTCATTTGCTCTTCCTAGTTTTTTTACAGAATATTGGTGTCTCATATTTATTCAGCTACTTC
>JBAXKR010000070.1:0-5621 GCA_037135235.1 bacterium
CCTCATTCGTTCTTTCAAAAACAATTCGGACACAACAATCCAAAATCCAAGAATAGAAAGAAGTATTATTTCAGGAAAAAGCCAACCACCTAAAGGTTTGATTATTAATGGAAAAATGAACATGAAAAGGATATCAATAACTCCAAGTATTCCGGTAAATCTCATATACTTACCTTGAAACTTTTTAATAATAGCAATTAACAATAAGAAGATTCCAAATCCCAAAAACATACTAAGCGTAAGAAGTGTATGAGGAGTTCTAAAGTAATTATATGGGAATAGTGCGACTCCAATAAATGCTGCACAAAGTGCTACTCCAAATGCGTTTATAAATAAATTTTTTCCCAGTTTTAATTCCGTCAGTACTTCTTTAAATAGCAACATCAGTCCAAATGCTGATACTGTACACATTCCTAAAAATATCCACTTTGTTTCATCATGAATTCCAAAATCACTAATTGCTGTAATTAAATTACTTGGATGATCTGAAGTTACCAAGTAAAAACAACAAAAACAAAGAGTAATAAATACAAGGTAAGTAATTACTCCAATATTTCTATATAGATATTTTAAAAAAGTTGTTTTTGTTTTCAAAAGTTTAGGATATTTAATTTATGTAAATAAATTCTACAACAAAATCAAAATAATTAATTAATAAAACAATAATATTTTAGCTTATAGCAAAGAAGCTTATAGTTCATCGTCTCATAATGCCTGTCTATCTGGCAAATCAAAAACTAAGTTGACATAAAAAAACATCTGTACTTATAATCACTTTATCTTGAAATGATGCACACTGTCCAAGACTACTTATTATAACCAAACTATAATGATAGATCTCACGTCTTATCTCGGAATTCCAATAGAGTATGATAATAGAAAAGATAAATTGATACTAGATGATAATATTAATGTATGCACAATTGAAATTACAAATACTGAAGAAGTAAGACCAACTCTACTTAATAAAACAATCAAATATCCAGATTACGTTTACACTGAATATAGAAAATTATCTAAAAAAACAGATCAAGATAAATTATCTAAACATGGACTTAAGCATAACTTGATAGTTATTCCTCCAAATTTACTTGGAATTGAGTTTGCTAAAACACATTGCTATACACATCCTCATGAAGAAACTCCTAAAGCTTCTTGTGTACTAGAATGTGTTTATGGAGTAATGACAGTTGTAATGCAAAGTAGAAAACCAAAAGAATTCAATAAAGATCCATATGAGATATTTGAAGTTGGTTTAGTTAAAGCAAAAAGAGGAGAAAAAGTAGTGGTCCCTTGTGGATATGATTTCACAATAGTTAATACAAGAAGCCAAGTATCAGTAATATCTAAAATATATATGCATGATTTTAGACTTGACTATAGAACAATTCAAAGAGAACAAGGTCTTGCATATTATGTAATTAGAAAAAATGCTAGACAAGAGAATGTTATTAATCCTAAGTATAAAGATGTACCTAAACTAAAAAAGATTAAAGCTCATGATATGATGAAGTCATATAAACTAGATGCAAGGTCATCTCTCTACAGTCAAGTACTTAAAAACCCTGAGAAGTTTGTAAACCTTATGGAAATTAATCTCTAATAAGTTTAAATAGTTCTTTGTTTTTATGAAACCTATGAAAGTTACGAATGACTTCAAAATGGTTATTGTTATTGATGATGAATTAGTTGTAGGACTTAAGGCAAATACAGCTGCAGTATTATCACTAACACTTGGAAATAAAATTGAAGGACTCATTGGGAAAGATTTAAGTGATGGCAGTGGACGAGTCCATAAGGCATTAACAACAGTACCCCTTCCAATTCTAAAGTGTAATCTTGAAAAATTAAAAGAAGTATATAACAAAGCATACGAACTAAAAGATGAAATACTTTTAGTTGATGTTACTGATGCAGCTCAAACTACTAAAAATTATTTGGATTATGAACTAAAGTTAAAACAAACTTTAAGTGATGAATTAAAACTTCTGGGAATTGCACTTGGTGGCCCTAGTAAACTCATTAATAAACTCACCGGCAGTCTAGCCTTACTTCGATAGAGTGTATTAAAATTTGTTTTAGCATTTTACTAAATAACATACTCTGTATTACAATCATTTTGTATTCATTTACTTTTTATACTCCTTCCTATGTTGGATATTAAGTATATCCGTGAAAATGCTGAAGCTGTGAAGAAAAATGTCATTGAACGTGGAGTAGATTCCTCTAAAGCTGACACTGACTTACTATTAAAAATAGATGCAGAGAAGAATGCACTAAATAAACAAATTGATGATAAAAGAGCGAGACGAAATGAACTTGCAAATGAGTTTAAGAAAACAAATACAAAACCAAGTCCAGAATTAATTGAAGAAGGTAAAAAATTAAAGGAAGAAATAGCAACTTTTGAAAAGGAAGTTGAAGAAAAGAATTCAAAATGGAAAGAACTTATGCTTTGGTTTCCAAATCAAAGTAGTGAAGAAATGCCAGATGGTAAAACAAGCGAAGATAATGTAGAAGTTAAAGCATGGAGACCAGATACGGGATATTTATCACAAGATAAGCTTGGTAAGGGTGAATTTTCTGCAGAGTTTATGCCAACAAAGGTGCTACATAGTAGTGATGAATTTGAACCAAAAGAACACCTAGAATTAGGAACTAATCTTGGAATTATTGATGTTGAGCAAAGTGCAAAAGTATCTGGAAGTAGATTTTGTTACTTACTAGGAGATGCTGTAAGACTTCAGTTAGCTCTTCAGTTTATGATGTCTAACAAACTTATGGGTGAAGGTTTTACTCCAGTGATTCCTCCCCTTCTAGTTAAAGAAGAAGCTCTTTATGGGAGTAGTCACTTTCCAGGTGATGCTGATCAAGTATATTCAATTAATAATGACAAAGTCGAAGATAATAACAAGCTATATTTAGTTGGATCATCTGAACCTACTAACTTTGCATATCTTATGGGAAAAACTCTAGAAGAAGATCAACTTCCATTTAAGATGTTTGCAACAACTGCATGTTTTAGATCTGAAGTTGGAAGTTGGGGAAAAGATGTAAAAGGAATTAAAAGAGTACATCAATTCGATAAACTAGAAATGGATTTAGTTTGTAGTGAAGAGGATTCTAAAAAGATGCATGAATATCTCCTATCTCTTAACGAATGGTTACTTCAAGCATTAAAACTACCATATCATATTATTAACATGTGTAAAGGTGATGCTGGATATTATGCAACTTACAAAAAGTATGACATTGAAGTATGGCTTCCAGGACAGAAGAAATATATTGAGGTTGGATCAAATACAAATGCAATTGATTATCAAGCAAGAAGATACAATACAACATACAAAACGAAAGATGGACAGAGAAAGTTTGTTCATAATGTAAATGACACAGGTATTCCTTTTGGACGTATGCTTATTTGTATTCTTGAAAACTATCAACAAAAAGATGGATCTATATTAGTTCCAGAAGTACTAAGAAGTTTTGTCGGAAAAGATGTAATATCTAAATAGATAAATGAAACTGCCTAAAAATATATCAAAAAAGAAAATTCTTGGTATTAGCCTAGTAGTCGTTTTTCTTGTAGTACTCTTAGTTCTTGGTGGTGGTTTGTTTTGGTGGCAAAGTGGAACGTATTTACCGAGTAGTAATTCCTTAAGTACTATTTCTTCAACTATATCTATTCAAGATAAGGGCTCATATATTCAGTTAAGCAATCCACTTAAAACAGATACAGATAAAGTAGGAATAGTGTTCTATCCAGGTGCAAGAATAGATCCGAGTGCTTATAAAACACTTCTTTCTAAGATTCCTGAGACCTCAAATTCAAAAGTATTTATTGCTAAGTTTCCTTTGAACTTGGCTATACTAGGAGTAAATGCGGGGGATCAAATTATTAAGGATAATTCAGATATCACTAGCTGGTATATTGCAGGTCACTCTCTTGGAGGAGCTATGATAAGTGAATATCTAAAAGGTACTAAATATGAAAGCAAGATTAACGGTGTCATATACATGGGTGCATATCCAAATGATGATTATCTTTTGAATAAAAAGTATAAAATACTTTCTCTATATGGTTCTGAAGATAAGTTAACAACACCTGAAAAAATAGATAGTTCAAAATCTAAACTTCCCTCCTCTTCTCTATTCATTCAGCTTCCATCAAACCACTCTCAATTTGGAGATTACGGGCACCAAGAGGGTGATGGAAACCAAATACTAGACACAGATAGTGTACATACAAGAATAATAGAGATAATAAGGGAATTTATTGGGCAACCAAAATCCTTTTTATCTTAACTTCTCAAAATTTATCTATATAGTATTTATTCTCTTTGAATGAGGAGTCTCCACTTTTAAACCAGTCGTATATCTCTTTAACATCATAATATTTTGGACTTTCTGCCTTAAACTGATCTTCAGTTAACCAGGTATGTTCACCACCTTCTGCATTTACTAGTTTTCCTGTTATATTTGTTACTTTAATTACAAAAAATATTTTATCTTCAAGTATTTCATTTGATTTTGTATAGACCATATCATGAAATATATACATATGTTTAAATTCTCCACTTAATGATGTTTCTTCCATAAGTTCTCTTTTTGCTGCTTCAAAAATAGTTTCACCAAATCGAACCTTTCCTGTAATAAAACCTTTATATCCATAATATGGTTCTTTAAGTCTCGTTCCAACAAGTATTTCCTTTCCATTCTTTCCTTCTCTTGTAGCAATTATTAATACTGAGACCTTTGGTTGTTTCTCAATCTTTGCATTATCAGTATCCATCATATTTGCAAATTCTTTTCCTTTTATAGTTAATGAATATTTAGTGTTTTCTTTATTAATTAGATTTAAATCTATTAAGCATCTTAAGTGGTAAGAAAATTGATCAGTTGGAATCTTTCCGATATTCATTTCCTTAAATCTTGAATTAGGTGCAAACAGTAAATACTTAAGAATGTTCATTTGGATTTCATTAAGATCATTCATACCAACTGTATAAAATGTAATTACTGGGATTCTAGAAGAAGGGAGAATAATAATCTAGTGAAATGGATTTCAGTAAATTAAATGAGTTTACCTCGAATCTTTTCGTAAAGAGTTCTATTCTTAGGCAGAATCTCTCGGAAGATTTGTTAGTAGCCTTAATTGATAAGTTTCTCTCCTCTTTTATATCTACATTAAAGATATCAAATTTATTCAGTTCGTCTAGGAGTTTGTAATCTTTTTTAGATATATCAGATAAGCTTAAATCCTTAATTAATACTAATAGATTTTTTGTATGTTTAGGTTGAAGATCTGTTCTAAGTGCTATAAGAGCTTTTAATATTTTTTCAACTGCAAGTCTTCCAAAACAAATCTGTGAATAGTTATATTTTTTGGTCCTACTTAACATCATAAATGTATCAAAATCTAATTCAGACTCATCAAGCTGAAATTTTATATATTCATCTCTACTAGTATAGTCTGTATAATCGGTTTTCAATAAATTGGAGTTGCTTTTAACTTTCACTCCTTCTTTTAGCACTTGGCCTCCTAAAGGATGCCATTTACCAAATTCTTTTGTTGTGATTAGGTGAGGTTCAATGTATTTAGAGACTTCTTCTTTAAGTTT
>JBAXKR010000071.1:0-5348 GCA_037135235.1 bacterium
AACAGTATTTAATTTAGTTAGTTTACCGTTTACACAATTTATATTACAGTCTCATTACTTAGAAAATTATTTAATTTTAAGTAACACACTTTTTATCTAACGATATCGCTTTAGTAACACTTCATTTTTATCTAACAGTTCATTTGTAATAGATAAAGATCAAAAAAATTACTTTTTCACTTAGACTTGCTTAGTTTATTCTTAAGAGACATTCATGCGAATATAATCTTTAGTAATCTTTTCAAACTTTTTAAGACTATCTATATTTATCCACTCAATATCTTCATGCGCTCCCCCGCAAATTGGAGTAAACATAATACATCCTTTACATTTCGCAAAAAATCTAGCATCTGAACTTCCAAGTTCTTTTCCTATTTTATATTTAATTTTGTTTAGTTTAAGAACTTTTATAAAGGCTAGTATCATTTCATTTTCTAAGGACAAAGATATAGGATTACCACTCATAGTTCTACTAACTCGAATATTAGAAGATTTTTTTGCTAAATTTTTTATGAGGTTAAGAAATTCATTTTTTTCTTTTTCCTCAAAGTATCTAATGTCTAGTGTTAAATATGCACTTGATGGTACTTGGTTTATTGCAGTTCCTCCCTTAATCATTCCAATATTCATTGTCGGTTTGTTCATATCTCTACCTTCTAAATTAGAAATAAAATGTTTATCAAATTCAGATTTGATTTTAATTGCATTATCCATAAGTATTTCTATTGCATTCTCTCCAAGCCAAGGTTCTGATCCATGCGCTGGTTTCCCTGTTGCGATCAGGTTTATCTCTTCAAATCCTTTTTGTCCAATTGTCAGTGTATAGTCTGGCATACTATCTGGAACATAAATTGATTTGTAGCTTAGATCCTTTAGTTTTGATAAATATCCTGCACCATCTTCTCCTCCTACTTCTTCATCAGTAGAAAGATAGAGAGCAACATTCTCATTTGTGTTTGTTGAAATGAAAGCATTTATCATAGCTGCATCAACACCCTTCATATCACAAGTACCCCTTCCATAGATTTTTCCACCCTTTACTCTCGGTGTGAAATTCTTAATTTCACCTGGTACCACATCTAAATGTCCCAATAACAATTTAGTAATTTTTAAACTATTTTTTCTAGTGAAAAGTATGGAAGGTGAATTATTATGATTAAACCTTTTAATAAATATGTTTGGCGAAGCGAAAGTGACATATTTTTCAACGAAATTAATTATACTAACTAACTCTTCATGTTTATCACTTGTTGTACGATATGAGAGCAGTTTCTTACATAGTGTTATTGTGTCCATATATTTTGATTATGATTTTAATGCTAATTCTCTCAGTGCTTTATCGTAAGCTAGTGCATCTTCTAAATTCGAAGCATACACAAGACTCATGATTTTTCCAGTCTCGCCTAGTGGATTTATTCGGTGTCCAAGTATGATTCCGCCGATACCCCCATATTTGTACCCATGTTTTCCAATTCTTTCTCTAATAACAGGTATTGGATAGGCGTATCCCGGGCCTTCGATTGTATCTCTTGCTATTACCATTCCTTTCCCTTTCCCGAGTTTTTCTAAAAGATGATAAGAAGCTGTTCCGCCTGTTTCTCTGTTATAGTTGTATTCGAGTATTTTGGCGTAAAGATGTCCTTCGTTATTCATACAGATTGCTGCATCACAATCACTAATACCAACATATCCTTCTCTCCACTTTTTTGTAGAGAAAGCTATGATTGCTTTTTGAACTTCATTCATTGCGCTAATATATTCCCCCTGAAGTTCACTAGGAATTCCGAGCATTTGATCAGGGATTATACTTCCAGCGAAGCCACCATTTTCAATTATCATTCCACAAGAATAGTAAATGAATGGTTGGATATTCCAATTCGATGGTGGGCTATATACCTCATATGAAGGATCAGCTATTTTTTCTCTTAAATATTCAGTAACTACGACTCCAGCGCTTTCTCCAAGTGGAATTCCTTTTGCTCCTAATTTTCTTGCTATATATTCTTTTAATTGATCTCTGTCTAATCTTTCTAATGCTAGTTCCTCATACTTATCATTTCTCATATCTATATGTAGGTTTCCCATCCCATCAACTGAGAGATCACCTTTTATCATTATCTCTTTCCCTTTTCTTTCTAGTAATTTTACTATTTCAACAATTCTTTCAATATCATATGCGACTCCACCTTCAGGATTCAAACTAATTCCGAGTTCTTTATCTACTTCATCTTGTATTAAGTAATTTAATACTTTTGAATTATTGATTTCAGCAGGATGTGCTTCTAAGTAGTTTGATGTTGGATATATTCCTTCTAAATTTGGTGTATTTTCTCCATTTGGAAGTAAGAGAGGAGTCTTATGTCCATGATAAATCCCAAGTTGTTCTGCAAGGTAAATGGATGCAGTAGTGTATGTTCTTGGAGTAAGTAAAGGTTTTGCACCAATCTTAACCCAGTTTCTGAGGTTATCCATCAAATTACCGTTTTCTAATATTCTTTCACATACTTCATCAGCTCCTTTGTTTCCGACATCGAGAAGTAGTGGAAGTTCATCGTACCCTTGAATCTCCATCATGTATCTTGCTAATTCTTCAGATACAGGCTCTGGTGTTACAAGTGCATTTTGTGGATCCATTCTTGATAATGCTCTTTCACCAAGTCTGTCACATAGATTTCTGAATGTCTCCTTAAGTTCCTTGTATGTAGAAACTTCAAGTCCTAATTTCCCTACAGAACTTACTTCGTGCTGTAATCCGAATAATCCTGGTTCATAAGCGTTGTATGTGTATAGATATCTTTGTGATTCCGGCATTTTGGTAGTATAAAAAATAAATAAACCGCCTTTTGGCGGTTTATGTGAGTATGTAAATACGCATAAAACCGCTAAGGTGGATCGAAGAAGAAAAAGTTTTTATTAGAAATATATTTATTCATAGATATATTTTTATGTTAAATAGGCACAAAAAAACCGCTTTTCAGCGGCTTATTTTTGTTAATTTGGATAGCAAAAACTAGTCGCTTATGCGGTTATTAAATGTAAAGAAAAAGTTTTTCGCATTAATTCTATTACTATCCATACTCAGATTGTATGAAACTTTTTGTTAATATGCAATAGTAGTTACGAAAATGTGATTAATAGAGAGAGACATTTTTGAATGGGACAAGTGCTAATATCACCGCAGGAACATAAAGTGCTGTTCTAGTTATTACATCTCCTGTTAGGATCCCTACAGCTCCATTTTGTTGCTTAGAATTACTCTTTCCAAAAACTATATCATCTGCATCTCCTAATTCTTTTCCTTGTTTTACTACATCAGCAACTTTTTCAGGTAGAAAAAACGATGCTGATCGACCTTTTCCAATTAATTTATCTCCTTTAATATATATCCACGCAAAAGTTAGCATTCCTTCTTTGTATTCTTCTACTCCTCCTTCGATTCCTACCCAAAAGTCTGCATCTTTCTTTGCTTCATATGAATTATTTGCTCTATTTAAAGCACCTTTCATAGTTTCTTCCTCTGACCTTGGTTGATTTGAAACATTAGATTCAACAGAAACACTTTCTATTTCAAACTCTTCATTTGGAAATGCCATTTTGAATCCTTCAAGTGTTGCATTAATTTTAACTGGATTTTTAGAGGATATAATTATCTTTTTCATTTTGAATAAATAATGTAAGTAAATATCACAAATATCTTTATATTCTTAGTTTCTCCGGCCATGCATATGGCATGAGTGTAGATATCGGTATCTGTTTTACCACATTATCTTCTTCAATAATACAGTTAATGTCTATTCCAGATCTTAAACTTGATTCCCAAATTAATTGTTTACAAATATGACAATTAGGTCCCTCAATTGCAATAACTTCTTTTTCTCCATGAAGTGCTGCATTAGATAAAGCTACAGCTTCACAGTGCATAGTAAGAGTTCCAGTATCTGAAGAATATGAAATTCCTGGATATATATTTCCTGACTTTGTCATTACTGCAGTTGTATATCCTTTGGATGGAGTAGGGTAGGTATTATTAACTACTTCTTTAGATGCTTTTTGAATAGCTTTCACTTCTAAGTCATCTAATTCATAGAAATCCTTTTCTCCTATTTTCTTTATATTCATAATTTCATTTAACAATTACTTATTTATTTAGCTTATTATATAACCAAGCTAGAATTCCTAGAAGTAGGAACCCTTCTATAAATCCCCATAATAGTCCAACGAAAGCTCCTATAAACGATATTGAATAGCCATAAAAGCTATACATAGATTCCAATGCTTTTGAAAATGGTTCAAAACCAGGTAATCCAAGAACGGTAGAAATAGTTGAAAAGAAAAAGCATCCTCCAACTAATATTCCTCCGGATAATGCAAACTTTAGAGTGTTTATTTTGTTGTTCATATAAATATATTGGGGAATTAATAAATTAATTAAATATGTTTGTATTTATCTATAGTTTTGATTCCCATTCTTTTACTAAATTTAATGAGTCATCTTGAAATTCTGTTGCTTGTTCTATTTCAATTGGTGTTAGTAATTCTTTGTTAATATCTACAGAATTAAATTTTGTTCCATAATATGCTGGGTTTAATTCTTCTTGATTACATGCGTATACAATTCTTTTTACTCCTGCCCAAGATGCAGTTCCTAGACACATTAGACAAGGGGCAACAGAAGAGTACAGTGTAGAGCCATTAAGATCTAGAGTTCTGTTTCTGAATAAAGCGACATGATCACTATGACTCATAAAGTCAGTTTTAGCTGATCCAACACTAGTAGTTTTTGCAATTATTATCTCATTATTTACTAGAACTGATCCTGCTGGAAATCCACCATCTTTAGCGGATTGTCTCGCTTGTTCTAAGGCTAATTTAAGAAATGTTTTATCTTGAGTTGTTATCATATTTATGATGGTAATAAGTTAATCGGTCGACTGGCTGGTTACTGTTTCGTTTGGAACTATTCCATCACTTCTAGCTATAAAGTTATGCTCAACTATATGCATAATTAAGTCCGCAATAGTTTTAAGTATGAGAAATACGAGAAGTAGGGGAATATTATAATTAATTTGTGCAAAAGCTGCTCCTAAAAATATTATCAAATGCATTGGAATTATTCTTATGAATGGAAATAAAAATATTTTACCAAGATTTTGTTTCTCGTTATCTTTTGGTTTGTTTTTGTAGTAGGAATAGATGTGATTAAGGAAGAATATGAGTCCACCAAGTAGTATGAAATTGAAATCAAAAGGAGGTAGACTTTGTTTGTTTGTGCCAAATTGTAGTCCTGATGCAATAAAAGTTAAATATGCAAAGTGGAATAATCCATAATTGACAAGAAAAAATAATGC
>JBAXKR010000072.1:0-5301 GCA_037135235.1 bacterium
CATCAAAACTAAATATTTTCTTAGATTGAACAACAAATGAGATTTTTGACATGGTTTCTGTTAGAATTTAAATAAACTAGTCGATTGGCTGGATTTAATCATAAATCTTAAGTAATGGCAAATATAATTGATGGGAAAAAATTAAGTGAAGAAATTAAAAGTAAAATAATTGAAGATAAAAGATTTTTGACTCTTACTTCCGATAGTTTTATTAGTATTCTCCAACTAGGAGAAAATAGCTCTAGTGACATATATATTAGAAACAAAATTAAATTTGGTGAGAGTATTGGTATTAAAGTAACTCTTACGAAGTTTGGTTATACCGAAGATACAAAAAATGATCCTAAAATATTTGATGATATAAAAAAAAGAATTGAAGAATTAAATTTTGACAAGAATTGTATAGGTATGATTATGCAAGCTCCCCTTCCAAATGCATTCACTTATGACATTACAGAAGTATGTGATTTGATAAAACCTTCAAAAGATCTTGATGCAATGACATCAGTTAATCTTGGAAGAATAAGTAATAACTCAACATTAGTTTTACCAGCAACAGTTAAAGCAGTTGTAAAGATACTTGAAGAAATTGCAAGATTGGAAACTTCTAGTAGTACAGTTGATTACTTAAAAGGAAAAAATATTGTAGTTATTAATAGTTCTATTATTCTAGGCAAACCTCTTGCAAGCTATCTACTTAATCATGAAGCAACAGTCACAGTTTGTCATATTAATACAAAAGACTTAACATCTCATACCATAAGTGCCGATATTGTAATAACAGGAACTGGAGTTAAAGGACTCATAAAAGCAGATATGGTTAAAGATGGCGCTATTGTAATAGATTGTGGAATATCAAAAGATAAAAATAATACTGATCCACTTAAAGCTAATAAAATATATGGAGATGTTGAATTTGAAGAAGTAGAAAAAGTAGCTTCATATATTACCCCAGTTCCAGGTGGTGTAGGACCTATGACAGTAGCATGTCTTTTTGACAATTTATTTGATTTGAATATGAAGAAATGATTTAACTAGATTTAAAAAACATACTAAATATTCAGTCAATATATATTATTATTTAAATCTAATGTTAAACCAACTTGATCCTAAAATTTACGATTTAATTTCAAAAGAAGAATCCAGACAAAAAGAAACCATAAGTTTAATTCCTTCAGAATCAGAATGTTATGAAGAAATTAAAGAGATTATGGGAAGTAGTCTAAATAACAAATACTCTGAAGGATATCCATTTAAAAGATACTATAACGGTAATAAATATATTGATGAAATAGAAAAAGAAGCAATAGATAGAACTAAAGAAGTATTTCAATCTAAATTTGCAAATGTTCAAGCCTACTCAGGTTCCCCTGCTAATCAAGCTATATATATGGCACTAATTAATCCCGGAGATAAAGTACTAGGTTTTGATCTAGGTTCAGGAGGACACTTAACTCATGGATCGAAAGTAAACTTTAGTTCGAAATATTACAATGCTGAAACTTATGGGGTTAATAAAGAAACTGAGATGTTAGATTACGAAGAGATATATAGACATGCTGATAGTTTCAAACCTAAATTAATAGTTTGTGGTACTACTGCATATTCTAGAAAATTAGATTTTAAAAAGTTTTCTGAAATTGCAAAATCTGTTGGAGCATATTTACTAGCAGATATATCACATATCACTGCACTTGTAGTGACAGGAGAACATGAATCCCCAGTTGGACTTGCTGATGCTGTTATGACAACAACACATAAAAGTTTAAGAGGACCAAGAGGTGCAGTAATACTTTCTGACAACGAAGAGATAGCTAAAAAAATAGATAAATCAGTATTTCCTGGACTTCAAGGAGGACCTCATAATGCTACAACTGCATCAATTGCTTATGCCATGAAGATGGCAATGACTGATGAGTTTAAAGAGTATGGAAAAAAGATAATTGAAAATAGAATAATTCTTGAAGAAATTCTAAAAAAGAATAACTTTAGATTAGTAACAAATGGATCAGATAATCACCTTCTTGTAATTGATTTAAGAGATAAAAATATTTCTGGAAAAGATGCAGCAAATAAACTAGAAGCACTTGGAATTATTGTGAATGCTAACTCAATTCCGTATGATCCTAATCCACCATTTAATCCAAGTGGCATTAGAATTGGTACTCCAATAATATCTGCACGAAAATATACAAGTGAAAAGGTTAAAGAGATAGGAGAAACAATAGTTAAAGTACTAAGTTAAACTATTTTATACTTTTTCCTCCAATTTTATTTTGCAAATTCTTTAGCTTGTTTATAGCAAATACAGCTATGACTGTGATAATAAGTGCATAAAGAGCTTGTCCCAAAATGAGACCTGCAGTTTGAAATTGAACAAAGAGTACATTTTTAAAAAATGATAGTATTAGTTCATTCCAAGCAAGAGATGCAGCTAGTGTTAATGCGGAGGTTACAAAAGCAAGAGTTGTATTTAAAGTATCTCTTGCATCAGATAATGCAGCTTCTAATGTACTTACTTTACCGTCATGATTTACATCATTTGTAAGATCTTTCTTTTCCATATGATACTTATCAATATATTTATGTATAAATTAATATCATTTTTCACCACATCCTGGAAGAGCAATAAAAAGAGGATTAGTAGAATCCTCTGCTCTTTTGCATCTATCTTCTTGATTTGTCTTTGATTTACTATCAGAGTCTAGAAAGTTTGATGGCTTATTCGCATACGAAGAGATATTCCATATCCCAACAATAGCTATGTAAATAACAATATTTACAAGAAATATTGTTGCAATTGTTTTAAATAATGAGCTACCAAAATATATTCTTATCTTACTTAGTATACTTAATTTTTCTTTTGGAGAATTAATTTCACTTACTAATTGAAAACTATCTTTAAGTGATGGCCACATCCAAAATCCAACTCCTAAACCGAATAAGGTACCTGTAATCATTCTAAACAAATCATTACTCTCATAAAATTGAGTGATATTTTTCCCAGCATTTAGTACTTCAGCAAAAGTTTGTATTCCACCATCAAGAGCTATAGGAATAGTAAGTAGAATTGCAAAGTACCACTTAAGAGATCCAATATTAGTATATTTTGTAATTACGAGAGAGATTAATAGTGAGAGATATATAAATGTATCTCTTACACACCATGCATATTGAAAATCAAATATATGTATACTTCTCCATGCTCTTTGATGACAAAAGAATGAATATACCTCATATATTGATCTTGATAATCCAATTAATCCGAAGTGAGCAAGTACTGGAGCTAAGATAGGCAAGAGATTTAAAACAATTAAAAATGTTAAAAAGAGGTTCAATATATTCTTTTCTATGAAGTTGAAAACCTTATTCATATGCCGAATATTTTAACACACTGATAATACAAGAAACTAAATAAAATACCTATATATTGAATAATGCCATATCAGATGATAATATTCTAATATACTATTGAATATATTTATTAAACTTTATCCATGGCTAGTCTCATATTTTGGATTCTATTTGGAGGACTTGTTGGTTGGATTGCAAATTTGGTTGTTTACAAAAAATCTGGTGGTTGTTTAGGGAATGTAATTGTTGGAATTATTGGAAGTGTTATTGGTGGTCTTGTATATGGATATTTTACAAGACAAGTAATAAAGTTAAGTGAGTTTAACTTAGATATTCCATCTTTGGTAATTGCCGTTATTGGATCAATCATATTACTTGGAATTATTAACTTTGCTAGAAGAAAGTAATATTAAAAAATATACTTAAGCTTACTGTATGGACAATATTGAGATAATAAAAAAATATAACTTAAAATATTCATTGAGCTTCATAGCTTGCTTCTTTTGTTGTTAGGTAAAACCTAACTAAACACACTAATTAAAACATCAAATTTTCTGGTATCATTCATTATTCTAAATATTAATTGCCACTTATGCTTAAGATTTACAATACGGAAACTAAATATAAACAAGAGTTTGAATCAATAATTCCAAATATAGTTTCTATGTATAACTGTGGACTTACAGTTAATGGATATGCTCATATAGGTCACTTTAGAGCATACACATCTGCAGATACAATTAGAAGAACACTAGAGTGGATTGGATATGATGTAAAACAAGTTATGAATTTTACAGATGTAGGACATCTAACATTTACTGAAGAACAAAAGAAACAAATGGGAGAGAGAGAAGTAAATGATGCCGATTCTGGACTTGATAAAATGGAGAAGGCAGCAAAAAAAGAAGGAAAAACTGCTTGGGAAGTTGCAGATTTCTACATTGGAGAAACCATGAAAGATTTTAAAGAAATGAATTACGAAGAACCATTCAAAAGACCAAGAGCAACAGAGTATGTAAACGAACAAATTGAAATGATTAAGATTCTTCTTGAAAAAGGTTTTGCTTACATAACTCCATCAGCAATATTTTTTGATACTACAAAAGTAGAAAGCTATGGTAAGTTAACTGGTCAAAATATTAATGAAAAAATAACTGGTGTAAGGGAAGAAGTAGAAGTTGATGAAAACAAAAAACATCCATCTGATTTTAGATTATGGCAACTAGATCAAAAAGATCATCAAATGCAATGGGATAGTCCATGGGGGAAAGGTTTTCCTGGATGGCATATTGAATGTTCTGCAATGTCTAAAACAATACTTGGAGATACAATAGATATTCACACAGGTGGAATTGATAATCTTCCAGTTCATCATGTTAATGAAATGGCACAATCTGAAGCTGCTAATGGAGTTCCATTTGTTCACTATTGGTATCATAACGAGTTTCTAACAATAGATGGGAAAAAGATGAGTAAGAGTTTAGGTAATGTATATGGACTTAGAGAAATAAAGGAACATGGATTTGATGCAATGGATTTAAGATATCTCTACTTCCTAGTTAACTTTAGAATGAAACAAAACTTCACATTTGAAGCACTTGATCAAGCCAAAAATGCAAGATTAAAACTTAAAAAATTCATAGAGAACAATCCAGAGTACGAAAATATTCTAAAGGGAGTTGAGAAAAAAGAATATGAGAATAACGAGTTCTTTATGAATTTTAAATCTGCAATTGAAGATAGTTTTAATATGCCAGAAGCAATCGCAACTACTTGGAATGTTGTAAACTCAAGTGAAAGTGATAAAGATAAATTATCATTACTCTTTTTATTCGATCAAGTACTTGGACTCAAATTGTTTGAAAAGAAGATAGTTGAGATATCAATAGATTTAAAAAACAAACTTGATGAAATAGTGGAAAAAAGAATAGAAGCTAAGAATAATAA